>CAACVI010000052.1 GCA_900659855.1 Candidatus Desulfarcum epimagneticum | reverse complement strand
GTATGCCTCAATTAAAAATAAGCGCTGCAACGCCGTAGATCGGATTTTTTACGACGCTGTGCCGTGATTTTTTACGGGTTTATCATTTTTATGCCCCGTCTGTTTCCGGGTCCGCCGGCTCCACCTCCAGCGCCAGGCCTTTGACGGAAACCACCCGCGCCGAGGCGCCCTTTTCGATCTCGACCGGGGAGCGGGCCTTCCATATCTCCCCGTGAACCATGACCCGGCCTTCCGGGGTGATGGGCTCCGCCGCCACGCCGGTCTCCCCGACCAGCCCCGTCCCCCCGGTGAGGGGCTTTCGGGACTGGGACCTGAACACCAGCCACGCCACGACGATGAAAAAACCCGAGACCGCGGTCAGGGTGGTTCCCAGAACCTGCCAGGAAATCCGGACCCCGGCGGACCCGTCCCCATTGAACAGCATGATGGAGCCCAAAAAAAGACACAGGGTCCCGGCCAGGCTCAAAAGCCCG
Source organism: Candidatus Desulfarcum epimagneticum (assembly GCA_900659855.1). Lineage (NCBI taxonomy): Bacteria > Pseudomonadati > Thermodesulfobacteriota > Desulfobacteria > Desulfobacterales > Desulfobacteraceae > Candidatus Desulfarcum > Candidatus Desulfarcum epimagneticum. Next base: position 103,463 of record CAACVI010000052.1, on the reverse strand, counting down.
TAGCTGGCGATTTTCATCTCCAGGATAAAAAAGACCACGGCCAGAAGAATGAGAAGAACGCCGGCGTAGTTCACCGGCAGAGTCTGGAAGGCGAACAAGGCCAGGACAATGGCGATGGCCCCCGCCACCCCCGGGAACAGAACGCCGGGATGGGAAAACTCCAGGTACAGCCCGGCCAGGCCGATCATCATGAGGATATAGGCGATGTTGGGATCGCTGATGATTTTTAGAATCCGGGTCCTTAAGGTCTCTTCAAAGACGATCTTCACGGCCCCGTCCAGTTCCAGAACGCCCTTGTCCCGGGTTTTAAAACCGTCGAGCCGGGAAATGAGATCGCCCATGTCTTTGGCGATGAGATCGATGACGTTGTTTTCAAGGGCCTGGGTTTCGGTGATGGACACGCTTTCCCGAATGGCCTTTTCCACCCAGTCGGCGTTTCTTCCCCGTTTCTCAGCCACGCTCCGGGCGTTGGCCACCATGTCGTTGATCACCTTTTTGGCCATGGTTTCGGCGATCTCCTTGCCGCCCATGCCCACCGGGCCGGCCGCGCCGATGTTGGCGCCCGGCGCCATGGCCGCGATGTCCGCCGCCATGGTGATCAGCGCCCCGGCCGAGGCGGCCCGGGCGCCGGACGGGGACACGTACACCACCACCGGAACCGGGCTGGCCAGTATGTCCATGATGATCCGGCGCATGGATTCCCCAAGCCCCCCGGGGGTGTCCAGCTCAATGATGACGCACGCCGCGTTGTCCCCGGCCGCCGACTCCAGGCCCTTTTGGATGAAATGGGCCAGGCCCGGGCCCACGCCCCCCGAGACCCGAATCATGTAAATCTTCTTTTCCCGGCTCTCGACGAAGTCCGGGAGAGTCCATTCCGCCGCCATGACCGCCATCAGCGCGATGAAGACGGTCAAAAAAAGATGTCGTTTCACCGGTTGTATTCCTTTATGATTTTTTTAATATCCTCCCACGCCTCCCGCTTCAGGCCGGGATCCTTCAAAAGGGCCGCCGGATGGTGGGTGGGCATGACCCGGATCCGCTTTGGACCCCGGCTCCGGTCGTCTTTCAAATCGTGGAAACGGCCCCTTTGGGATAAAAAGGGAAAATCCTTTCCCAAAAGAGCGGCCGACGCCTCGGCGCCCATGGCGCAGATAATGTCGGGCGCCGTCTTTTGAATCCGGCCCATGAGAGAAGGCCGGCATTTTTGAATTTCATCGCCAAAGGCCCTCCGGCCCCCGGGGGCGGGGCATTCCGCCAGGGGAACGACGCGGACCCGGCCCGGGTCGATTCCCGTGGACTGGACAATTTTTAAAAAAAGCGCCCCCTCGGGGTCCGGCGTTTCGTCCAGATTCCAGAACCATTCCGGCCAGTTTCCCGCGAACATGAGCCGGGCCCGGGGGTCCCCCCGGCCCGGAAGCATGCGGGCCCGGTTTTCGAAAAGCCCGCATCCCCGGCAGGGCTCCGCCTCTCTTCCCTGTTTTGTTCCGGCGTCTTTTTCAGCGCGGCCCCAGCCCTCCATCACACGGGCGGTTTCCTCGGAGCGCTCAAAGCCGACGCGGCCGTCTTCCGACGCCGATAAAAGCCCCGCCCTGATCTCCGAAAAAAGGGACCGGACGCTTTGCCTGATCTCATCCCCGGACCCGGCGCGATTTTTGAAAGAATGCTCCATAAACTCCACTCAAAACAAATCCTTTGGAAAAATTTTTTAACAACAGGCGAAGATTTTTCCGTTTTCCCTGGCCCAATCATACACCTTCGGCGTCAGGTGTGTCAATCCCGCGATTGACAAAGACCGTGTTTCATGGTTTATAGCCCCCAGGACAGGCCGGGCGGCTTTTATGCCTCCCGTTTTCCCCCAACACTCAAAAAACAGGATAAGGCAAAGACATGTCCGTCATCCCATTTTACGACCACCCGTCCCCGGAGGCTGAGAAAAAGGTCCGGGCCATCTCGGAAAGAGGCCTGGAGATCCGAAGGGAAGACATAGAATACGTGACTGAAATCCTTGAAGATGTTCGAAAAAACGGCGACCGGGCGCTTCTGGGCTACGTCCGCCGGTTCGACTCGGACGCCCTGGACATGGACTCCCTGCGGGTCTCGGAGCGGGAAATGGAGGAGGCGTTTAAAAAAACAGACCCGGCGTTTCTTTCCTCCCTGGAAAAGGCGGCCTCCCAGGTGGAGGCGTTTCACCGGCTCCAGTCCCCCCGTTCCTGGATCCACGCCGACCGGCCCGGAACCCTCCTGGGCCAGCTGGCCAACCCCGTGGACCGGGCGGGCGTTTACGTTCCCGGGGGAAGGGGGGGCGACACCCCCCTGGTGTCCTCGGTTCTGATGGGCGTCATCCCGGCCAAAATCGCGGGCGCGGGCCATGTCTCGGTCTGCGCGCCTTCCCGGAAGGACGGCTCTTTAAGCCCCCACATCCTGGCGGCGGCGAAACGAACCGGGGCCGACGCCGTGTACAAAATCGGAAGCGCGTGGGCCATCGCGGCCCTGGCCTACGGGACCGAAACCATTGAAAGGGTGGATGTCATCGCCGGACCCGGGAACATGTTCGTGACCCTGGCCAAAAAAATCGTGTCCGGATCGGTGGGCATCGACATGATCGCGGGCCCCAGCGAAGTGCTGGTCATCGCCGACCGCGAGGCGAACCCGGCCTTCATCGCGGCGGACCTGCTTTCCCAGGCCGAGCACGACCCCCTGTCCTCCTCCATCCTGATCACCGACTCCCGGAAAACAGCCGACGAAACGGCCGGAGAAATCGAGTCCCAGCTCAAGGGGCTGTCCAGAAGGGATATCGCCGAGAAATCCATGGCCCGATACGGGGCCATTGTGATCGTTAAAGACATCGACGCCGCCATCGGCCTTTCCAACCGAATGGCGCCGGAGCATCTGGAGCTTCACATCCAGGACCCCTTTTCCGTGATCGGAAAAATCAGAAACGCCGGGGCCGTGTTCATGGGGTCCCACACCCCCGAGCCGGTGGGGGACTACATCGCCGGCCCCAACCATGTGCTGCCCACGGCCGGGGCCGCCCGTTTCGCCTCGGCTTTGTCCGTGGATCATTTCGTCAAAAAAACAAGCCTGATTTACTACACCCGGGAGGCGTTTGAAAAAGAGGCCGAAGACATCATTCGCCTGGCCGGCGTCGAAGGGCTGGGCGCCCATGTGAACTCGGTGAAAATCCGGCTCAAAAATTCCTGATCCCCCCGGGCCTCAGCTTATATTTTAGTCCCACTCCAGCATGGTGGTTCCGATGGAGGCGGATTTGCCCACCGCCTTCTCAATGGCGTCGAACAGGGTCCGGATATTTTCGCTGATCGCATTGTTGACCCGGGCGTTGGTGGTCTCTTTGTTCGCCGTGTATCCGGGCAGGGTCTCCCAGTCCGCCTTCACCTTGACGTAGATCCGGGCGCTTTCCCCGCCGCCGTCCTCATCGCTTCTGGGAATCACAAAATTAATTTTGTATTTGGCCGTGACGTTTTTAACACGGAAGGAGAGCCAGTCGGTGGCCACCAGGCCCGTGTCCCGGTCCGTGGCCAGAATCATGTATTCGCTCTCATTGAGCGCCTTGACGCACTTGTCGAAAACCTTTTCCCGGTCCGTGGCCTCCCATATCCCGTGCTCAATGATGGACTGGTAGGTCAACACCTTTGTGCACGACGACACGCACAGCGTCAGCGCGGCGGCCAGGGCCATTGTCAGTATGTGTTTGCGCATCACCCGATTATCCCCCTCTTTTTCTGTCCGTCGCCCGGCGCCCGGCCGGGCGGTTTCTATTGAATGCGGCGGCGCCGAAACCTCCCGCCCTTCCCCATTCACGTGAATGTTATGAAAATACTACATTCAGAGATGAAATGTCAACCGGTATCCACCCGCCGGCCGTATTTCACGCGCCTTCATCCGCCGGGCCGCCATGCCCCGGCGGATGAAAATAACAGAAAAAAATCTTGCAAAACAAAGAAAAAAATGACAATACAAGACCCATGCGCTCAGGCCTGCGAACGGGGATTTGAACCGCCCCCCTAACCCTTTATCTTAAAAAAACATTCCATCAGGAGGTATCCGCATGAGAAAAACAGTTTGGTCCGTCGCGTTGGCTTTTCTGGCGATGGCGGCCTTGTCAATAGGCTGCGCTTCCAACAAGCACAAGTACTACGACAATGACGGGGACGGCGTCAGCAATTATCTCGACGAATGCCCCAACACGCCGGAAAATCTGCAAGTCAACCACGTGGGCTGCGCGCTGGACAAGGACGGCGACGGCATCAATGACTACTTCGACCGCTGCCCCAACACGCCCAAAAACCAGCCTGTGGATCATGTGGGCTGCGTGCTGGACAAGGACGGCGACGGCATCAACGACTACTTCGACCGCTGCCCCGACACCCCCAAAAACCAGGCGGTGAACAAATCCGGGTGCGTGGCCGACAGCGACGGCGACGGCATCAATGATTATGCGGACAAGTGCCCCGACACCCCGAAAAATCAGCAGGTCAACCACGTGGGCTGCGCGCTGGACAAAGACGGCGACGGCATCAACGACTACTTCGACCGCTGCTCCAACACGCCCCGGGACGAGCCTGTGGACAAAAACGGCTGCCCCATTGACCGGGACGACGACGGCATCTATGACTTCATGGACAAATGCCCCAACACGCCGAAGAACCAGCCTGTCAACAAAATCGGCTGCGCCCTGGACGGCGACGGCGACGGCATCAACGACTACTTCGACAAATGCCCCGACACGCCGAAGAGCCAGCCCGTCAACAAAATCGGATGCGCCCTCGACGGCGACGGCGACGGCATTAACGATTACTTTGACAAATGCCTTAACACGCCCCTGGGCCAGCCGGTGGACGAATCAGGCTGCGCTCTGGACAGCGACGGCGACGGGGTGAAAGACGCGCTGGACAAATGCCCCAACACGCCGCAAAATCAGCCCGTCAACAAAATCGGCTGCGCTCTGGACAGCGACGGCGACGGGGTTTATGACTATTTCGACAAATGCCCCAACACCCCCAAAAACATGCCGGTCAACCCCATCGGCTGCTCCTGGGGATCATGGGACCGGGGGCCGGTGGACACCGACGGCGACGGGATTTATGACTATTTCGACCGATGCCCGGACACCCCGGGCGGCCAGAAGGTGGACAGCCTGGGATGCCCCCGTTAAAAAGCGGCCGGAAACGGTGAAACGGTCCCAAAAACAAGTAAAAAGGAGGTAATGGATGGAGCCCTGGAACGAAGAGTTTGAATGCATGGACGTTGAAGATATCCAAAAATTTCAGTTGGAGAAACTTCGGGAGACGGTGAGATGGTCTTACGAAAAAACGCCGTTTTACAAAAAAAAGCTGGATGAAAAAGGCGTGTCCCCCGACGACATCCAAACCCTTAAAGATATCTCCAAGCTTCCATTCACCCAGAAAACCGATCTCAGGGACAATTATCCCTTCGGCCTTTGCGCGGTTCCCATGAAAGATGTGGTAAGGATTCACGCCTCCTCCGGCACCACCGGAAAGCCGGTGACCGGGCCCTACAGCGCCGAGGATTTGAAACACTGGGCGGAGTGCATGGCCCGAAACCTCTGGGCCGCCGGAGTCCGGCCCGATCACATCATTCAAAACGCTTACGGATACGGCCTTTTCACCGGGGGCCTGGGCTTCCACCAGGGCGCCATGAAACTGGGCTGCGCGGTGGTCCCCACCAGCTCCGGGCTCACCGAGCGCCAGATCACCATCATGCGGGATTTTAAAATCGACGCGCTGTTCTCCACCCCCTCCTACGCCCTGACCATCGCGGAAAGGGCCGAGGAGCTGGACTCCAGCATCGCGGACATGCCCGTGAGCATGGGCGTGTTCGGCGCCGAGCCCTGGACCGCCTCCATGCGAAAGGAAATCGAGGAAAGGATGGGCATCAAAGCCATGGAGGCCTACGGCCTCACCGAGCTGGGCGGCCCCGGCGTGGCCTTTGACTGCTCGGAGCAAACCGGCCTGCACATCAACGAGGACCACTACCTGGCCGAAATCGTGGACCCCGAAACCGGCGATCCCCTGCCCTACGGGCAGAAAGGGGAGCTGATCTTCACCTCCCTGCAAAGGCGGGCCATGCCCATGATCCGGTACCGCACCAAGGACATCACCGTCCTTTACCGGGACAAATGCGCCTGCGGCAGAACCCTGATCAAGATGGAAAAAACTTACGGCCGCGCCGACGACATGCTCATCATCAGCGGGGTCAACGTCTTTCCGTCCCAGATCGAATCCCTGCTTCTGGCCGTGGATGAGGCCGAGCCCCACTACCGGCTCATCGTCCGGAAAAAGGGATACCTGGATCAGCTTAAAGTCCAGGTGGAGGGCAAAAAAGCGTCTTATGTGGCCCGGGAGGAAAAACGAACGGAAATTGAACAGAAAATCAACCGCCACATCAAGGGCAACCTGGGAATCAATGTCATCGTGGAGCTGGTGGCCCCCAAATTCATTGAAAGAAGCGAGGGGAAGGCTGTGCGGGTGGTGGATGAGCGAAACAAATAAAACAGCGCCGTAAAAAATCCGATCTACTGTGTTGCGGCGCTTATTTTTAATTGAGGCATACTTAACATGTATTGCCTCAATTAAAAATAACCACCACGCCTTGTATATCGAATTTTTTACGACGCTGTCCCGTAATTTTTTACGACGCTGTCCCGTGATTTTTTACGACGCTGTCCCGTGATTTTTTACGGGTTTATCCTTTTTTAAAAAAGCCAGGGTTTGCGGTCTTTTAAAAACGGCGTTTCAGCGCGGACCTTTGCGACCGTCTCCATTCGAATATCGGCGGTCACAAGGGTCTGGGCGCCGCCGCCCGCCGCCATCTCCCTCCCCCTGGGATCGATGATGGCCGTGCCGCCGGCGAACGCATGCCCCCCGCCTTCCCCCACCCGGTTGACCCCGGCCACAAAGCTCTGTCCCTCCACGGCCCTGGCCCTGAGAAGAATCTCCCAGTGCTCCCGGCGCGCCGCCGGCCATGAGGCGATGATCACAGAAAAACCGCATTCATCCGCCACCGAACGAAAAAGCTCCGGAAAGCGAAGGTCATAGCAGATGAAACACGCCGTCTTAAATCCCCCCATGTCAAAAAGAGCGGGCTTTTCCCCGGGCCGGTAATGGCGGTCCTCCTCCATGAGCGCGATCTGGTGAATTTTGGCGTACAGCGCCGCGTCCCGGCCCTTCCTGTCCACGGCCAGAGACACGTTTTGGGGCTTTTCCCCCTCCTGTCCGGCCAAAACAAAGCCTCCCAGAATGGCCATGTCCAGGTCCCGGGCCAGGCGGCGCATCCATTGGGGCGTGGGACCGTCCATGGGCTCCGCCGTGACCCCTGTGTCCATGGAAAAGCCGGTGGAAAACATCTCCGGTAAAATAAACAGATCGGCCCCGCCGTCCCGGGCCTCCCGGGCGAACCGGGCGGCCTTTTCGTGGTTGGCCTTCCGGTCGTGCCACTGGATATCCATTTGAAAGGCCGAGATTTTCATCCGTCCGCCTCCATCAGCCGCCGGGTGACCAGCGACACCGTTCCCCATATGGCGTCGGCCTCAAAATGGGACTCGATGGACCGGTCGAACAGGATGGAGACCCGGGCCGGGAATTCTCCATCCTGTGTCCACAAAAGATAATACAAAGGAATTTTGGGAAAGGGTCTGAGCCTGAACGCCGCGTCGGCCATGTCCTGGGGAACGCCCCCTAATTTTTTCGCCGCTTTTTCAAAGGCGTCCGGGTCCCGGCCGTATTTTTTTTCAAGCCCCGAGACGTCCAGCTCATGGGGGCCCTGGAAAAAATGGCCGTCCTTCAAATCCCGGGGGCCCGCCGGACGGTTTTGAACCCCGCCGTCTTTCACGCCCAGCAGATACACCAGGGTCAAAAGCTCCAGAAGCGAATTCCGGCAGGACTCCTTTCGGCCGCCGGAGAGGCGAAAAACCGTCCGGCTCTCCATGTCCGCCACGATGTCCTCGTTTAAAAAAGACAGCGAAATCCCGGCCGGGGGCTGACACATCGACAGGGAGCGGCGGCAGAGCCCGGCCATGTCCATTCGGGCCAGCTCGTCCCAGTATTCGCCGGGGGTTTGAATGTCCATGTCCTGGGGATGGGGCGCGGACTGGTTTCTCCGTCTTTTCTGCATGCTTAAAAATCCCGGGCTGTAGGGGTATCCCCCGTCCTCAAATCGCTCGCACGGAAACAGATCGCAGTCCAGAAAACAATGCCGGACGCCCCGGTCCCGGGCGCATTCCAGAAGGGGGCAGGGCCGGCCCAGAATCCTTTTCTGGGCCTCGATCTTCCGGGCCGCCTCCGGGCTGTTCCCGGGGCCGCACGTGGAGCATACGCCGGCGTGACGCAACCGGCAGACATCGCAATTTATTCCGCACGCGCCTGTGGACATTTTTTAATCCATGCCTTATGTTAACAGATATGATTTGAAGCGGGTCCCGAAAAAACGCCGGGACCCGTTGTTTTTTAAACAAACCCATCACAGCATGAATCGCTGAAAAAATAAAGGGAAAAAGACTTGGCCCTCAAAGGGAAAAAAAACCGAACCATGACGGCGGCCTTCATCGGGCTGGGAGGCGTTCTTCTCATATGGGGAATGGTTCCCATTTTTTTAAAAAAGCTCCTGTCCGTTCTCACCCCCCTGGAGCTGACCTTCACCCGGTTTTTTTCAGCCGGGGTTCTCTACCTGGTCTTTGTCCTGCTCAAAAAAAGGGCCGAGCTGGCCCAAATGCTTCGGGAGGATTTCAGGCTTGTGGCCCTGGTCACCCTCTTCGGCCCGGTGACCGCCATGCTGTCCCACAATCTGGCCATTGTCCATGTGACCGTGGGCACGGCCGCCGTGTTTGTGGCCATTGAGCCCGTCATCGTGTATTTCATCGCGGCCGCGGCCGGGCAGGAAAAATGGATGGCCGGGCGCATGACCAGCATCCTGATCTCCATGGCCGGGGTGGTGATGGTGATTTTGTCCGGGGAAGAATGGGGGGCGTCCTACTGGACCGGTCTGGCCTTCGCGGCGCTGACACCGGGGATCTGGGCCGTCAACGTCATCTTAAGCAAGGAGATCGTGGCCCGCCATTCCCCGGCGGTTTTAATGTCCGTCCCCTTTTTCGCGGGGTCCGTCTGCCTTTCGCCCGCGCTTTCCGGAGATTACCTCGACGCCCTGGCGAACATGGGGCCGGGCCTGTGGCTGGCCATGGGGTTTTGCGTGATCCCGGGAATGATCTACGGCTTCTCCATGTGGTACTGGTGCCTCAGACACATGAAGCCCTCAACCATCTCCACCTCCCTTTATGTCATGCCTGTGGTGACGGCTTCCGGAGGGGTGGCGCTCCTGGGCGAGCCCATGTCCTGGGTCAAAGGAGGCGGCATCGCCGTGACGCTTCTGGGCCTTTATCTCATCAACACCCGATACGGCCGGGAGACTTGAGGCGCGGGGCCGCGCGGCTCACAAAACTTCGGCCAGCCCCTCTTCAATGAGCGCCTGGCAGGCCGACGGGCTTTCAAGGGGCATCAGATGGCCGAACGCCCGGTTTTCTTTAAAAACGGCGTCGGGGCAGCGTTTTTGCCATTCCCGCCACAAAGCGTCGCCGAAAAACAAAGACGGCTCGCCGCGAATCGCCACGCAGGGCATGGAAAGGCGCCGGAGCTGGTGGATCAGAAAGGGCGCCCGGGTGTAATTTCGCGCCTCCCATATTTTCGGAAAAGTCAGCTCCACTCCCCCGCCCGGGGCCTCCCGGACCCCATGCCGGGCCATGGCGCGAAACGTTTCCTCGCCAAAACGCCGGTATCCCCTGAATTTTCGATAATCCGCCAGAAAGGATTCCCGGTCCGGCCAGCGGTCTCTTTTTTTCAAAGTCCCCCGGATGGGCTGGAAAAAGGCGGCCAGGGGTTTCGGCGTCAGGCGAAGCAGGGCGGCCAGAGGGCGCGAGACCATGGCGGGCTCGATCAAAACCAGCGCTTTGAAAAGATCCGGCCGCCTGTTCGCGGCCAGGGCCGTGCAGGAGGCCCCCATGGAATGGCCCATGCCGATGACCGGCGGCCGACATTGGGCCTCGATAAACGCGATCAAATCATCCGCGTAAAGGCCCCACTCCTCTCCTCCCCCGGCCCGCGCGTCCGCGCCCGGCCACACGGCCCGAAGCGCCAGGGCGCTGAGGCGAAACCGCCGGCCCAGCCGGGACAGAAACGGGCCGTACGCCCCGGGATGAAAACCGTTGGCATGGTAAAAATGCGCCGGCTCGCCAGGGCCTTTGAAATGCTCCCAGATGGCGTTTTTCGGCAGATGGAGGGCGGGTTTATTCATGGATTAGATTTTTGATTTTACTTTTTTGATTTCACTCTGGAAATAGCAGAAACTGGGAGACTCGTTACAGGCGACATTCATATGAGGCGTTATTTTTTCAGCCCATCTTGACTTCTCCAGACCAATCGCTTGAAAGCCTCCGGCGGACAACGCGGATGATCCGCCGGGAAAGACAGCGTCCGCCAGTTTTTCCCATGTTCCACAGATGCTGTCATTGACATATGCGTCCAAAACGTTTTTTTTCGCCTTCGGGTAAGCCGCTTTGACTGCGTCCATGTCTCCGAGCAGCCAGGCTTCCCCCTCTTCAATGGCCATGCAGAAACGGGTCTCCGGTTTGGGATCGCATTGATCCAGAATGCCCGTCAACTCCCGGCGAAACGCTTTGAGGCATCGATCATCAAGGTCGCAGACCAAAATCACAACCGCCTCATAATCAGACGGATATCCGGAAAAGGTTTTTCCATAGCCTCGAAGAAGTTTGGGAAGATTATTCAGCAGCATCCGCCTGGCCGCCTCTCCGGCATCTTTCATGTTCCTGGGGATATGACCGAGTCCTTTATAGGGGTGAACGTTAAAGGTATGCCCTTTTCCCAGTATTTTGGGAACAAGGATATCCAGCCCTCTTTTCCCGGATTGATCCTCGACAAGTATTTCAAAATGCATTTGATTGACCTGGATCCAGATAGTCGCTGTGCCACAGCCCTCCTAAGGGAAGCCCCTCCGCCGCCATATTTGTCACAATGGGCTCATCTCCGACGCGTCTGATCGTGGAGAACCCGTCCGGCTGCTTCTCTAAAACCCAAACCTCCTCGGGGTTCATGCCGTCAACGAAATAAGGCTGATGGGTCGTGATAAAAACCTGCGAGCCGTCCCTTCGCCCTGTGGCATGGCTGCGAAATTCATCGGCCAGCGATTTAAGCAATTTATGATAAAGACCGTTCTCAGGCTCTTCGATACACAAAAAAGGCGGGGGAGACGGGTCTTCCAAGAGCAAAAGATAGGCGAACACTTTCAACGTTCCGTCCGACATCTGCCGAGCATAAAAGGGCTCCTTAAACCCCCTGTTATTAAACCGCAAAATCAACCTGCCGTCCGGTGTTTTGTAGGTGTCGATCCGTTCCACCCCGGGAATTTTTTCAGCGATTCGCTCAAGAATCGAGCGGAATCGCCTGCTGTGTTCTCTTTCCATGAATTGAACCACGTTTCCCAGGTTATCACCACGCGTGTTTAAGTGTTTCTGGGGACCCGCCAGGGGGATGGCCCTGGCCTCATTGGGGGAAAAATAGCTCAGATGCCACCCTTCAATAAACCGACGAAACGCTGAAATCCTGGGATGCTGTTTAAGGACGCCGAGTGTGGCGATGCCAAGCCTTCGCGCATCTTCAAGCTCAACCAGTTCGGTTTCCCGGCTTTCCTTCCCGTCGCCGCCTTTCTGAATGGCGTCCATGAGTCCCGGCAGATCCAGCCGCTCTTTGTCCTCATCAATCAGACGGCCTTCGGTTTCTCCTTTCCAGACAACGCCTTTTCCCTCGTTTAAAATAAGAAATGAAAAAGGCCTGCCGTGACGTTGGCCTTTTCTTCTCTGCCGGAGACGTTCTTTTTGAACATAGGGCCGTCCGCGACTGTCCGGCGCGATTGCAAGCTCGTAAGTGATGGGACGCGCGTTGCCGTGTTCCCTGTAATACACTTCGAATTGGATGGGACCATCCCGGCCTTGTGAGCGAATACTGTTGAAACCTCCCCGTCCGCGCTTATCGCAAGCCTCCTCAACCCCTGCTTTCAAACAATCGGCAAGAAAAGCAAAGGCGTCAAAAAGCGCGCTTTTCCCGGAGCCGTTTTTCCCAATCACCACCGTTAAGGGCGTTAATTTTTTCTTTTCCTGCCGGTCCCAAAACTTTCCCATGGAAACATCTTTTAAAACCTTAAAATTTCGCGCTCTGAAACCCTCGATCCTGGCCATGATGACCTCCAAAATGTATGCCTGCTGGTGGGGATTTTATTTTTCCGGTGGCAAAAACGCCAATCAGCGTCTTTGCGTCATCATTCATTCCAGACGCCGGCTTTCGCCAGACGCTGAATCAGCGCCCTGCGCCTTCGGTGAGCGGCCATGAAATCGTTCATCTTTTCTTTAAAGCGTTCCCGGGTCGCGCAAAGCGCGTAGGCGTCAGACAGATCGGAAAGATCATTGCAGGCCTCATCATAGGCCGGTCCCGATCCGCGTTCGACCGTTTTTTGGATCGAATTCCACGCCTTGGGAAAATCCATGGACAGGTTTTTCAGGTACGCCTCACGCTCCCGGCGGCGCTTGACCTCCCGACGTTTTCGGTCGCATTTTTGCTTTTCCGCCCGGATATGTCGCGCCTTTTCGGCGTTTTTCCGAAGCTCTCCCACCGAACGCCGAGGCGCGTCGGTCCTGTCATCGCCCAGGCCGCGACGCCATGCGGCGAAACGGTTCCGGACGGACTGTTCGGCCCGCCGCCCCTTGCCTTCCAGGAGTTGTCTCAGAACCGCCTTTGCCTCGTCACGGGGAAAGGCGTCCAGCCACGCATCCATTTCCTTTTGGAACGTTTGTGTTTCCTGAAGGGCCGGGCTTCCCATGCCCGCGCCCGCCAACAGGTCCGGGTCCGCCTCTATAAACTTCGCAAGCGCCTTTTGTGGCGCGGTCAAACTCTCCATCCCGCTCACCGAAAAAGGCTCCATCAAATCATCCGCGAACATTTCCCCGTTCACGGCCGCCAGCCATCCGATGTAAAGACTCCGAATATCCCCCCGCAAAAGCTCATCCCGAATCGGCGCCAGACGCGCCATCCAGCCGCGTCCGTCCTCCACGCCGAAGCGGTCATAATTTTCAGAGTCCCACAGGCCCCACTCAATGATCCAATAGTTTTGATCGGCTTTGATATCCAGCGTATCCTCCACAGCGAAGGCTTCGGCGATTTCCCGGCTCAAAGCCTCAATGGGCAGGCGCAGCATGAAAACGGCCGTCATCCAGTTGGCCACATAAACATGGGCGTCGAAACACCGCAGCAGCAGTTTTCGGGCGTCGCTCTTGAAACCGCCCCAATGGTATTCGTTGACGAAACTGACGGGTGTGATCACGGCCCGGGTTGAAAGCGCCCGAAGCCCGTCGATCTCATCCTGTTCCAGCGGCCGTTCGATGGCCAGAAATTCGTAATACTGGTATTCACTCATGGCTTTTTTGTCATCCGGTTTTGATCACCTTCCAAAAACCTCCTCTGGCCGGACCCATTCGTCGAAGAAAACCCTGATCACGCAACTTTCGAATATTCCTTTCCACGGATCTCTCGGTCACGCCAATTAAACGGGCCAGTTCCGGTATGGTCAGATTTTCATCTTTCTCCAAGTGGCGCAAAATTTTCCCCGACATTTTCCCGACATTTTTGGCCCTCCCACCATCCTTTCCGGATATTTCCCCGACGTATTCCCTGCTTTTCTATACGCCGTTGCCGTGAAAAGACATCCATCCCGATCGTCGGTGAAATCAATTTCCGACCAAGCTTCAAGGGCTCGCTTGATACCCGAGCCTAATCCTCTGTATGGTAAAATCCCTTTTGCCACATAAGAAGCCAAAATAGGGTTGCGGATGATGGAGTTGCCCAGCCGGATTTTTTCGACGGTTAAATTGTCGGGTAAATGCCCGGGGCTGATAATTGTGATTCGGTTATCAAAAATGAGAAGCCGTATCGGCGCGTTTACCATGTAGTCACGGTGTACCAGCGCATTAACCAGCAGCTCCTCAAAGACCAACGGGGGAATCTCCGGCAGTCCCGGGTCGTTTACTCCCCGCCCCGCCTGAACTTTGTGCAAATTGCGCAGAATAAATGCCAAAGCATCGTCAAAAATTTTGCGAAAAGGACCAGTAAAATCTTCGGAATCCAGATAATCGGAAATATGGATTTCGTTGCCGGGATAGCGGACCGCCTTGAGGAGAAACTGAGGCGCGATCCACTCAGGCCTTTCAGCAAAAAGCAACACGCCGGCGAGATTCAATCGACCGTCCCCGGTTGCCAGGTTCATATTCTGGAGCAGCCGGTCAAGCGCCTCCGGTGTCTCGGGGATATCCTGGTTGTAAAAATTTTTAAAAAAATCCCGGAAGCGCAAACGGTCAAGCTTTTCCGATCCTGCATTGGCGGGCAGTTCGTCAGCGTAAAACTGGTCAGAGGTTTGAAAGAGTCGGCGAAGTTCTTCTTTGGAATTTACCCGCCGTTTGTCCGCGCCTACTTTAAGCCAAATTACCCCGTTTTTATCAAAATAGGGTTTGTCGATCCCCTTGGGAACCGTGACGACAATCACGATCTTCCCCCCGCCAATAGAAACGTTTTCGGTTTGCGGAGAGATGGGGCTACGAACGTGTTGGCTAGCCGCATTGCTGATCAATTGATTAATCCGGCCCACCGCAGACCGGGACAGACCAATCAGTTCGCCGTTATCACCAATGCCAATCAGAGTGCGGCCGCCCTCGCAGTTGGCGAATGCCGCCATCTCCGCCGCAAGCGCATCCACATTGCGCGCATCCGACTTGTACTGGAGGCGACTGTCCTCGCCACGCGCGACAAATTTATGGAGATCATCAATATTCATGAGGCTTATCCCTTTTCTATATCACCTCGGGCGCTGGCTTTGTTCTCAAAATCATGGCTTCCACATCAGCCTTGGCCTGTTTTGATTTTTTTTCGATTCGATTTTCAGTTCCAGTATCACGGTGATTCATCACAAACCTTGTGATGGATTCCCGGCGATAAACGACCATAAAAAAACGCCTTAAAAATTTTGTTTAATATCCGTTTCAAAACTCTTCGCAATCCGTCCATCAACAGTCACAGAAAACTCGATCCCGATTTTGATATCCGATCCACCGCGCAATTTCGGCAGCGCCTTGGCTCCTATTTCGAACTTTCAAATTGTTCGGGGTCCCCAAGTATCCTGCCGCGGCCAACGCCCAAAAATAAGGCCAAGGAATCCGAATCGGCCATCAGCAAAGCCTCGGCTTCCCGGGCGGCAATGCGAAAGCATCCATATGAAGCGGGATTGGGCGCGCAGGCGAAAAGCCCCAGCCTGACGAACGGCGTCTTTAAATAATGTGTGATACTATACGAGATTCCAGGCCCTGTCAACTGGAAGCGGGGGCGGAACAGGGCGGATTGAGCCATGATGACCACGCAAAAGCCCGGCGATGGGCGCCGCCAGGCTGGGTTGGGGCGAAGTTTTCGTTTACTTTCCATGAAAGATGATTTAATATCTTGATATCATAATAAAAGAAAACGAAACAGCGGCGGCGAATCATATCCCGCAGCCTGTTCGGAAAAAAAATCGGAAAAGCGCTCCTCACTGCCGGGACGAAAAAATTGAGTTCAAATCAATTGCTGAAAATTCTTTCTCGAAGGAGACAATATGTCAGAAAAAACGATTAAGCATTTTGACTCTGACAGTTATTACAAACTGTTTTCCATCTTTGGCGCCTATGACCGGCAATTGATCAAGGTTTTAAAATCCATGCTTATTTCCGAACCGGCTCAAATATTGGATATGGCATGCGGCGTGGGCCTGTCCACGGTCGCGCTGCGGGACAATTTTCCCGATTCAAAGATTACAGGCGTGGATATTGATTCTGAGCTTATCGGCTATTCAAAAAGCAAAATATCCTGCGATGGAATAGAGTTTAAATGTTCCGACATTTCAGATTTGCTTGCCGAAACTCCAGACAAACCCATAGACCTGATATTCGTCAAATCCGCCTATCATTATTTTGATAAAGAAATAACGATTTCGGATTTAAAATCTGTTCTCGGCGAGCATGGGGTTATTGCTGTCGCGGAAAGAACATCCCATTCCGCGAGATCATATCCACTGCCTGATATTGTGTCCGGTTATTGGGGAGATATATTTTCGGAACCCCGTCCCACACGTCGCTTTGACGCCGCTGATTTATCTGAAATGGAACTTTCCGTCAGCAGTTTCGGCAGCTATGTCACGATTCCGGCGGATATTTACCTTGACGCGGTTAAAAAAAACCAACTTGTCGGTTTATGGCTGTTAAAACCGGATGTGGTGAATCAATGGATAAAAGAACAAATTTCAAAAAAAACGGACAGCCTCAAGGTGTACGAAGAATTCCGGCTGTACCTTTATCAAAACAAAGCTGTATAAAAACAGGGGCATATGAGCGGAATCAATCTGCGTCCGCTTGATTCCGCTTGACCGTTCCCCGTCTTTTTATTATAGACACAGGGCATGATGAATGGAACCCATCGCGTGAATATAAAGCCGGGCGCCGAGGTGTGGATTGTGTTAAAGAAAGACCAGCGATCTGGAAATCTCACCCAAGGCGTTGTGAAAAACATTTTGACAAAATCTCCCCGCCATCCCCACGGCATTAAAGTCCGCCTGGAAAGCGGCCAGGTGGGACGGGTGAAGAAAATATGAAGATGATTTAATATTAAGCGAAGACCTTTCACCTTTTTTACTTGATTCCGGAATAAATGGAAATTCGCGGCTCCGGTTGCGCTTCCCGGAATAAAAAATATCCATTTATCGGCGCCGGCAGGACCCCTCCGAAATCCGTCCTGTCAGGCGTTGCCGCGCGCTTTGTCAATTGGAGAATAATTGAACATGACGGACAGCATCAGCAAAACATCCCTTTACAGTGATATACGACAAATCCTCCAAGCCGCCCGCAACAGGGCCTATTCCGCCGTCAACACGGCGATGGTGGACGCCTACTGGCTGATCGGCAAACGCATTGTCGAGGAGGAACAGAAAGGCAAAAAGCGGGCAGGTTATGGACAGCAACTGATCAAAAATCTGTCTATAGAGTTGCAGTCCGAGTTCGGAAAAGGTTTTTCGGTGGCAAATCTCTGGAATTTCAGGCGGTTCTATCTAACCTTTCCGGAGAAAAAAATTCTCTACACACTGTGTAGAGAATTGTCATGGTCGCATATCCGTCTGATTATGCGGGTAGAAAATGAAAAAGCTCGCTTCTATTATCTCACGGAAAGCAAGAATGAAAACTGGAGCGTTCGCCAATTGCAACGCAATATCCACTCTTTCTATTATGAAAGATTGCTTTCTTCGCCCGGAAAAAACGGCATCCCCCTTCTTGACGCATCGGAAACAGCGACCGATGCGCGGGATTTTATCAAAGACCCTTATGTGCTGGAATTTCTCAATATACCGGAAGACGCAAAATTGCGGGAGTCCCGATTTGAGCAGACCATCATCTCCAACATTCAGGCGTTTCTTCTGGAGATGGGCAAAGGTTTTTCTTTTGTGGCCAGGCAATTCAGAATCAGCGCAGAAACCAGCCATTTTTATATCGATCTCGTTTTTTACAATTACCTGCTCAAATGCTTCGTCATCATTGACCTGAAGACCGGCAAACTCACCCATCAGGATATCGGCCAGATGGATATGTATGCGCGCATGTTTGACGATCTGAAACGTGGCGAGGACGACAACCCCACCATCGGCATTATCCTGTGCAGCGATAAGGAGGAAACCCTGGTCAGGTATTCCGTTTTGAAAGACAAACAGCTCTTTGCCTCCAAATACAGATTGGTTCTGCCCACGGAGCAGGAGCTTAAAGCGGAACTGGAACGGGAAATCCGGATGATTGAAATGCGTGACAAGCTGTAGGGTTGATGACAAGATGCTTTTGACATTAACATATTCCATTTTAAAAAAATACCAACTTTTACAGTCTAAACCGTATTTATACACAATAAAACGGTTTACAATCGGTCGAAAGATAGATACTATCGTAACAATTTTATGGTGGGAAAAGTATTGTTATTCTTCCTTTTTGTCTGCCTGCTGAAATCGACGGCGTCGTTAGGAGTCAGGAAGATGGTCGAAATGGAAGATCAATGGCTATCAGTGGAAAGAAATTGCCAAATACCTTGGTGTTAGCAACGACACAGTCTACAGATGGATCGACAAGCACAACATGCCCGATCATCGTGTGGGGCGTCCCTGGAAATTCAAGAGAAATCAGGTTGACGCCCAGGTCGAAGCCGGCGGGTCAAATATAGCGACTTCTGCTTCTGGCCGAAAGAAAAACTCCACAGGATAATAATGAATGACAGCGCGGGCAAATACGAGACAGCAAACGAGTATGGCCATCGAAAAAGGATGCCTTAAAACATGGACATCAAGCGACTCAAACCAAACGCCATAGCATGTGGGCCAGTATTCCCTGAACCTGTCAAGGTTATTACCGTTGTTCCTATGGGAAACTCGGTCAAAATTATCGCGGAAGGTCTGGAATCAGGCAAAGTTCATCAGCCCGTCCTGTCGTCGGACCAGATAGAGACACTCAAAATTTCCCCTGATTCAAAGCCATATGATGGCGATTCGAAACTTTTCCGGCTTGGAATTGAATCTATCCGTTTGGGTCTGGCATATGAGTATGACCCTTACTTCAGCCTTTCTATCGCTCGCGTAGACCCACTGCCGCACCAGCTTGAAGCTGTTTATGATTACTTTCTCAAACTCCCGCGTATCCGTTTCTTACTCGCCGATGATCCCGGCGCCGGGAAAACAATCATGGCGGGATTGCTTATCAAAGAATTAAAAGTCCGCGGACTGATTCAACGCGTGTTGATCGTTACCCCGGCCAATCTTTCTTTTCAGTGGCAACGTGAGCTCAAAGACCGTTTCCACGAGGATTTCACAGTGATCCGAAGCGATTTGCTTCGGGCCAATTACGGCGCAAATCCCTGGCAGGAGTTGGATCAGGTGATCACATCCGTTTCCTGGGTATCCCGCATTGAGGACGCAAAAGAAAGTTTGATGCGCAGCCACTGGGATATGATCATTATCGATGAAGCGCACAAAATGAGCGCCTATAGCGAAGACAAAAAGACTTTGGCTTATCAATTAGGCGAGTCATTGTCACACATAACGGACCATTATCTCTTAATGACCGCTACACCGCACAAAGGCGATCCCAAAAATTTCTCTCTCTTCCTGCGGCTTCTCGACACGGATGTGTATGCCGATGTGAAAAGCATACATCTCGCCATGGAGCAAAATGAGGCGCCGTTTTATTTGCGCCGCGTCAAGGAAGCGCTGATCACCTTCCCTGATCAGAAAACCGGAAAATCAAAAAGCCTGTTCACAAAACGGATTGTTCACACTGCCGGATTCGAAATGAACGATGCGGAGTTGGATTTCTACGATGCGTTGACCCAATATGTTGAGGATCAGTCCATGCGCGCGTCGGGACAGAATACGGCGGCGAGTCGGGCTGTCGGATTTACAATGGTCATGCTTCAAAGGCGTTTCGCATCGAGTATCTATGCCGTTCGGCGCACCCTGGAACGAATGACACAAAAGCGCCGCTGGATTCTTGAGAACCCTGAAGAATACCGAAAAAAACAAATTGAAAAAAAAATACCGGACGATTTCGAAGATCTGCCCGAAGACATGCGGCAATCCGTTCTCGAAGCTGCGGAAGCAGCCGTCATTTCTATCGACCCCCAGGTCCTTCAAGACGACATCGACGACCTCGAAAATCTGGTCGGGAAAGCGCGCTCGCTCGAAAAACAGGAAGTGGAATCAAAGCTTGTTCGACTGAAATCCTTTCTGACCGACGAGAACTTCTTTGATGACCCGCGAATGAAGCTTCTCATATTTACCGAACATAAAGACACGCTGGATTATCTCGTGGCTGACGGCCGTGACGGGCGTCCTCTCGGGAAAATACGGGAATGGGGATTCAACGCCACGCAAATCCATGGCGGCATGAAGATCGGCGACCGGAACACCCCTGGAACCCGTATCTATGCGGAGCGGGAGTTCAGGGAAGATTGCCAGATTCTCGTGGCCACAGAGGCTGCGGGCGAAGGCATCAATCTCCAGTTCTGCTGGTATATGATCAATTACGACATTCCGTGGAACCCAAATCGATTAGAACAGCGTATGGGGCGTATCCATCGCTACGGCCAGGAAAAAGACTGCTATATTCAGAACTTCGTGGCAACGAACACCCGTGAAGGCAAAGTGTTCCAGAAACTCTTTGAACGTATTGATCAAATCGAGGCCGACCTGGATCCGAACCGCACAGGCAAGGTGTTCAATGTCCTGGGCGACATCTTTCCCGCCAACCAAATCGAGCGGATGCTCCGGGACATGTACGCGCACAACCAGATGACTGAGGAACTTATCAAATCCCGGATTATTGAACAGGTGGATACGAAACGCCTGCGCGAGATCACAGAATCCGCGTTGGAGGGCCTGGCCAAACGGAGCCTGAACCTATCGGCCATTGTCAGCAAATCAGAAGAAGCGAAAGAGCGCCGCCTCGTGCCGGAAGTTATTGAAAGTTTTTTTCTTTCCGCCGCGCCGCTGGCAGGGGTTTCGCCCAAAGCGCGGCGGCGGAACCGGCGCGTTTACCGCATCGGCCGTCTGCCACGCAACCTGATGCCGCTTGGCAATGAACTTGAACCGCGATTCGGCCGTCTGGGAAGAGAATACAAGCGCATCGTCTTCGATAAGGAAGAGCTTAATGAAGATCCAACCCTCGAATGGGTGACGCCCGGCCATCCCTTATTTGAGTGTATTCGTGTTTTTATTGACCGTGATGTTAGAGAATGCCATTCCCGGGGCGCGATATTCTATGACTTGCACGCATCAAACCCTGAGCATCTGGACGTGTTCTCAGCGGAAGTGCGAGATGGGAAGGCCAATGTGCTTCATAAACGCCTGTTTGTCGTGCGGACCGACGTCAATGGCCGTATGACGGTCAAGCAACCGACCATCTTCCTTGACCTGTCTCTTGCGCCCAAAGGCGCCGAAATCACGGCGGGACTGACACCCCCCGATGTGAGCGCTCTGGAGATCGCCCTTCACAAACAAGCCCTCCAACCCCTCCTTGAAGCGGAAACCGACCGCCGTGAACAGGAAACGCGGAGAATTTCCAAACATATGGAAGTCAGTCTCAACGCGGTCATCGACAGGGCTCAGCGCCAATTCGCCGAACTGATGGGTCAGAAAGAATCAGGGGCCAATGAGATCGGCCTTGACGGGCGTCTCAAGATGGCTGAGGACCGCCTTGATAAGCTGAATAATCGCCTCGAAACCCGGCGATCCGAGTTGCTTCGGGAACGTGAATGCGCGATCAGCAATATCCGCCATTTCGCATCCGCCTGGGCGCTACCCCACCCCGACCGAGAAGCTCCCGACATCAAAAACATGGTCAACGATCCTGAAATCGAACGTATCGCCGTCGAAACCGTCATTGCCCACGAAGAGGCCCGCGGATGGAAGACGCAGAGCGTTGAAAGTGAGAATCGGGGCTTCGACATCATCTCACGCAAACCCCATCCCGAAGACCCACAGACCTCTGTCGAAGCGCGATTCATTGAAGTCAAGGGGCGTTCCCATATCGGCGAAGTGGCTCTCACAACCAACGAATTTAAAACCGCCGAACGGCTCCAGGATGACTTCTGGCTCTATGTCGTTTTCAACTGCGCTACCAATCCGGAATTGCGCATCGTCCGCAATCCGGCCAGGCTGGGTTGGAAACCCATCGTCAAAATCGAGCATTACCATATTGGACCTCAAGTCATCATTCAGGGCTCTCAAGACACGTCATGAAGCGCCACCCAACGTCTGATAGAAGCGGGAGTTTGCCTGTCAAACGCATTCCAGCGCATGGCGGCGGGGAAAGTGGATTTGGATATAGAGAAAATGGCAATAAAAAAGGGGTGTTTGGCCCGGTGGGACATCGCCTCAAACCCGAAACCCTTAACCCCATGTTATCTATCTAAAAATATAATGCGACCGTTGAGAAAGTCAACTTGATATGAGAATATTAAAAGATGCTGGAAATATAAAACTTCCGAAGGATGATGTCAATAAATTTTTTGTCCAGGCATGGCACAGTCTTATTCATCATAAATCTCTGGACTCACACCGGGCGCGGTGCATGAATTCTCTGAACATAATCAGGGAACTCCAAGAACTTATCTCCAGGCGGGACAGGCTCAAGACTGCTGAAAAGGATATCGCGCTTGTGGCTGAGGAAGCGCTGGATATTCTCAAATCCGACATGGTGATCAAACGATCCTTTCAAGATCATATTAACCGTTTGACCGAGTTGCTTGAAAATGAAATTAAAAAAAAGGGCAAGCAGGGAAAAGAAAAAACCACAGAAAGTCGCCTTCTGACCTATTATCTTAAAGACTTAAGAAATAACCTGGGAAAAAAATATCAGGATTTCCTTTTTTCCGAATTGGATACGGCGATTTTTCAAAAACGGGATACGGAAGAAATTTTTAGCCTTACAAGGACATTGCTGAGCGTTCTTATGGATAAAAGCCATAGCATGGAAGCTTTGTTCAGCATTGTCGGCCATGTGCTCTGTGGCGCTGGGGATGAGACTTTCCGAAACAGATTCAGCCGGTTGAAATCGATTCTGTCGCAAGGAGATGTCGACTACGAAATAATATTCAAGCTTGCCAGTTTTAAAAAATACACTGATAATATGTCTGAACTCGGCGGAATTACATTCAGCGCGGCCTTGGAGATTGAAAGCCAATATCCCAAAATTAAAAAATTCGCGGCAAAGGGTCTGAACACGGTTTTTGCTCGTATAGAAGCCAATGGCCTGGACACCCAATCCGCCGGCGTCCAGGCCAAACAGAAACTTGACAATCTTCTCGACCTGATTCGTTTTGAATTGGAAGGCAATGTCATTAAAGTGGATGAGCGATTTATTGCCCGCAAGAAACATAACGATGTGGACAATACGCTTTACCGCCTGCCTTCGCGGATTCCAAACCCTTCAAGAAATCTTAATGATGAAACATTTCTTGGCTTTTTGAATAATGTTGAATATACTCTGGAGGGGGCTGAAATTCAAGCGGAGTCCAGGAAAAAAATCACATCCGCCTTTCGATTTTACAGAATGGGCAGAGACACTCCGCAATATGAAAATAAGTTCATCAACTGGTGGACAGCGCTTGAGTACCTTCTGCGCACCGGAGAAAGCGGAAGTATTATCGTTGAGATAGAAAGAAAACTGACATCGGCCTTATTGCTTGAATACACGTCAAAGCATCTGAAAAGTTATATTTCCGCATGCGCATACTGCGGCGCTGATATGGGTGGCGCGTGGATATCTCCCGCTGACTTTTTTGACTTGATTCATGATACAGCAAGATGGAACGATATTAAGAAAAAAATCGATAAATATCCTTTTCTTTTGTTTTCTCTCGAAAAATTTCAAAAGCATACCAAAGATGCCCAATCCATTTTAACGTTTCTTAAAACCCATGAGAATCATTTGCGGTGGCACATAAACCGCTTATGGCGAATGCGTTGCGATATTGTGCACAGCGCCGAGTATTCAATTAATCTGACCCTTCTCTCCGGAAACCTTGAATATTATCTAAAAACCCTTCTGAATATGCTGCTTGAATCTCTTAGAGCAAACCCCCTTATTACAAGTCTGACCGAGCTGTTTATAAGGATTGACCATTCGGCAAATCGTTTGAAAAAAAGTTTAAAAAGTGACGATCAGACATTTTTTAAAGATTTGCTGAAGGAAATAAAGATATGACGGAAAAATATCCCAAACGACTCATAGAAGTAGACCTGCCCATCAAGCGGATTTCAGCGCATGCACGGCGGGAGAAGTCGATTCGGCATGGGCATATTTCCACTCTTCATATCTGGTGGGCGAGGCGGCCGCTGGCGGCGTGCCGGTCGGTGGTGTGCGCGTCGCTGTGGCCCGATCCGGCTGATGCCGTCTGTCCGCCACGTTTTGTGGACACGGCCAGAAAGTTGATGAGGTATTGGGGTGAAAGATACTTGGGAAAGTGTAGCGAAGACAGCTATCCGCGTTTCAACAAGATCGCCAGAACGCCGGCCTGTCTGGATGACGGGATGGGGTTGCGCAGGGCTCTGCTCGACTTCATCGCCGACTTCGCCAACTGGGATAACTCGACCGATCCTGGATACCTGGCTGTGGCGCGGACTCTGACCGTTGCCGCGCATGACGCGCTGGAAGGTAACAACATTTTTACGCTTCCTGAGTCAATAGACATTGAAAGTCTCAATGACGCCATCAAGGACGTGCCCCGGCCGTTGCTGGTCGACCCGTTTGCGGGTGGCGGAGCGATTCCCCTTGAGGCTTTGCGTTGTGGGGCCGACGCTTTTGCAAGCGACCTCAATCCTGTGGCCGTTTTGCTGAACAAGGTTGTGCTGGAATATATTCCAAGGTATGGCCTTCGACTGGCTGAGGAAGTCGAGAAGTGGGGCAAATGGATCAAGGAACAGGCCGAGAAGGAACTGTCCGAATTTTATCCGAAGGACGAAGACGGCGCGACGCCCATTGCCTATCTCTGGGCGCGGACGATTACATGTGAGGGGCCGGGTTGTGGGGCGGAGGCGCCGCTGATGCGTTCGCTCTGGCTGGCCAAAAAAAAGACCAGGTCTGTCGCCGTGCAGATTGTGCCCAGGCCCGATGAGAAACGTTGCGACTTCGTCATTATCAAAAAAGAGAACGGGAAATGGGTCTATCAGGATCACCCAGACAAAATTTGTGAAAATCCCAAATTTGACGGCACGGTGGCGCGCGGCTCGGCCACCTGCCCTTGCTGTGGTTTTACCACACCTGTCAAGTCTGTTCGCGCACAGATCAAAGCGCGTAGAGGGGGCGCCAACGACGCCCGTCTGTTTATTGTGGTCACCACTCGGCCCAATCAAAAAGGACGTTTTTACCGATTGCCGACCAAACGCGACTTGGGAGCCGTCAGCAGGGCCTCACGGGAACTCGAACGCCGCAAAACGGCGCATACTGGAAAATTTAGTTTGGTGCCAAAGGAACCGCTTCCTCCGCAGGGTACACTTGGCTTTCGTATCCAACGTTACGGCATGACTGAATGGGGTGATCTTTTCAATAGTAGACAACTATTGGTGTTAACTACGTTAGTGCGTTTGACAATTTCCTCAGGAGACCATATTGCTTCTCATTATGATCGACAGTTTGCTGATGCAGTGCAGGCATATTTATGCTTTCTTGTGAGCAAATCATCTGATTTTAATTCATCATTATCGCGTTGGGCGAATCATATGCAAAAAAGTGTTGCCACCTTTGGTCGGCATGCTCTCCCAATGCTATGGGATTGGGGTGAAGTTTGCCCCCTCGGAAGTGCTACTGGCTCGTACTTCGTTGGAATGAAATGGATTGTTAATGCAATCAAAAAGACGAATGGCATGGAGTGCGAATCTGATAATGTTACAACTTCTATGAATTCTGCCGTAGACCATCCACTGCCTGACGATATAGCAAGGATGTTTTTTTCTGATCCACCATACTACGATGCAATTCCTTATGCAGACCTTTCCGATTATTTTTTCGTGTGGCTAAAACGCTCTGTTCCCGCCTCTGTTCAGGAAAACCTATTTTTCTCAGAGTGTTCCCAAAAGGAAGGTGAATGTGTTGTCGATCCATCGAAAGGGCATGACAAAGATTATTTTGAAACAAATATGCTTAGCGCAATGACTGAAGGTAGACGCATTCTTTCACCTGGCGGAGTAGGTTCTATCGTTTTCGCCCATAAATCAACGTCTGGATGGGAAAGTCAAATAGAGTCGATGTTGAGAGCTGGCTGGATTGTTACAGCATCATGGCCTATTGATACTGAAAAACCAAACAGAATTCGTGCGTTGGATTCAGCCGCTCTCGCCTCCTCCGTCCACTTAGTCTGCCGCCCCCGGGAAGACAAAGACGGCAACGTAATCGAACACATAGGCGATTGGCGCGATGTCCTTTCAGAACTGCCGGGACGCATCGCCGCATGGCTGCCGCGACTGGCATCAGAAGGCGTGGTGGGCGCGGACGCCATTTTTGCCTGCCTGGGACCGGCTCTGGAAATTTTCTCCCGCTACTCGTCAGTTGAAAAAGCCAGCGGCGAGGTCGTGCCGTTGCGGGAATACCTGGAACAGGTCTGGGCAGAGGTGGCGCGGCAGGCCCTTAACATGATTTTTGAAGATGCGGACGCCAGCGGCTTCGAGGAGGATGCCCGCTTGACGGCCATGTGGCTCTGGACTCTGCGAACCGAAGCGAACGGAAATGGGGCGGACGAGGGAAAGACCACGAGCCTGCCGGGTTACACCCTCGAATACGACGCGGCCCGGAAGATCGCCCAGGGACTGGGCTGCCACCTGGAAAATCTAACCCACCTGGTCAAGATTAAGGGAGACAAGGCGATGCTGCTGTCAGCGGAATCCCGGGCGCGCTATCTCTTCGGCAAAGAGGAATTCCGCGCGACAGTCAAACGCCGCAAGAAAAAAGAGGGTCCTGTTCAGCAGAGCCTGTTTTCATTTTTTGACCTTCCCGGCGAACAAGAATCCGCAATGAAACGGGCCGAACTCGATCTGCCTCCGGCGGGCAAAACAGGGCTGGACCAGTTACACCAGGCGATGCTGCTTTTCACGGCGGGTCGGGGCGCGGCTCTCAAACGCTTTCTGGTGGACGACGGCATCGGGGCAAATCCGCAGTTTTGGACCCTCGCCCAGGCGCTTTCGGCTCTCTATCCGTCCCACACGAACGAAAAGCGATGGGTGGACGGTGTGCTGGCGCGAAAAAAAGGACTTGGACTCTAAAGTATAAAGGAATGACCTATGCCCACATTGAAGCCTTGGTATAAAGTGATCAACCCGCGTGAGGACTTGCGGGAAGGCCGCCCTCTGGACGCCTCTGAGTTTGCGGTTCATCTGGATCATATTCGCGACGGAGACGCCCATCCTGACTATCAGGACCCGGCGCGGTTCTTTGAACGGACCTTCCTGACACGGAACCTGCGCGCTGTATCAGGAGAAGCGTTGCGCCGTTTGAACGGCATCAATACCGAGGCCTCTGCCATCTATAACATGACGACGCAATTTGGCGGAGGCAAGACCCATTCTCTGGCCCTTCTCTATCATTTGGCGACATCTGGAGATGCCGCCAAGGCGTTCATGGGCGTCCAGTCCATTCTCCAGGCCGGAAGGGTCAACGAGATTCCAAAGGCGAATGTCGGAATTTTCGTCGGCACACGCTTTGATGTCCTGACCGGACGCGGCGGGGACGACGGCACGCCTCCTCGCCGCACACCCTGGGGCGAGCTGGCGTGGCAGCTGGGCGGGGAAGCCTCTTTTGATCTTGTGCGTGAGCACGACGCGCGGGGTATAGCGCCGGCGGGGGATGTCATAAGAAAAATGATCCCGGATGATAGACCCGCCTTGCTGCTGATTGACGAAGTCATGAATTACGTCAGCCCCGAGCGCAAAACCAAACACGCAGGGGAGATGTATAACTTTCTGATGAAACTCTCCGAGGAAATAGCGGGGATGAATCGTGTGGTCGCAGTGGTGTCGATTCCCGCTTCGGAGATGGAAATGGGAGCGGAGGATGAAGCCGACTATACGCGTCTTAAGAAAATGCTGGACCGCAAAGGCAAACCGGTTATTATGTCCGCCGAGAATGAAATGTCCGAAATCATCCGCAGGCGCCTGTTCGAGTGGGATCTCCGGACCGTTGACCCGGAAGGAAGGCTTCTCCTGCCAAGAGATGCCGTGAATGCCTGCAAAGAATACGCGGATTGGATTCTGGACAACCGCAATCAGGTTCCCAACTGGTTCACCGACCATGCCCAGGACGCATTCGAGACGACCTATCCCTTCCATCCGATGGTAATCTCGGTTTTCGAGCGAAAGTGGCGCGAACTGCCGCGTTTTCAACAAACCCGGGGTGTCCTGCGGCTTCTGGCCCTGTGGGTGTCACATGCTTTCCAGATCGGATTCAAAAAAGCGGAAAGAGAATTGTTGATTGGCATGGGCTCCGCTCCCCTGGGTGATTCTCAATTTCGCACGGCGGTGTTTGAGCAACTCGGTGAGTCAAGATTGGAAGGGGCCGTCGCGACCGATATTGCCGGCGGAAAGGAATCGCACGCCGCGCTCTTGGACAATGAGGCGGAAGAGACGCTTCGCAAGGCATGCGTGCACCAAAAATCCGCCACGGCTGTGTTCTTCGAGTCAAATGGCGGCCAGGGTGAGAACAGGCAGTCGGCGACGGTTCCGGAACTGCGCCTGGCCGTTGCCGGACCCACTATTGATATTGGAAATGTCGAAACGGCCTTGGAGTCATTAACCGACCGATGCTACTACCTGACCCTTGAGCGCAACAGCTACTACTTCAGCATGATGGAGAATCTCAACAAACGTTACTCGGACCGGCGCGCCGGGGTTAAAGAAGATGATGTCGCGCGCTTGACGCGTGAGCAGGTTGAAAAGGTATTTGTCGACGCGGATGGGCTGAAGCGCGTATTTTTTCCGGAAAAAAGCGGACAAATTCCCAATCAGCCTGTTGTCACCCTCGTTATCGGTCAGCCAGAGAAATCTTTGCGTAACGCGCCGGAACTTATTTCCGAACTCACCGCCATGACAAAAGGATTCGGCGCTTCCATGCGCATATTCAAAAGCGCCCTAATATGGGTGGCCCCGGACAGTTCGGATTCCATGCGGGATGACGCTCGCAAATTTCTGGCATGGGAGGCGATCGACGCCGAAAAAGACATGATGAACCTTGACGACGGCCAACGCCGCCAGCTATCCGAGCATCTCAAACGCGCCCGCCGAGATCTGAAGGAAAGTGTCTGGCGCAGTTATAATAAAGTGATGCTTCTCGGTAAAGACAATGCTCTGAAAACGATCGATCTTGGATTGGTGACGTCAAGTTCCGCTGAGTCGCCCACAAAGCTGATTCTATCCAAATTGAGACAGAATGACGAGGTTGTGAAGGCGGTCAGCCCGCGGTTTTTACTCAAAAACTGGCCGCCCGCCAAGTCGGAATGGAGCACAAAAGATGTCAGAGACACTTTTTTCGCCTCACCGATGTTTCCTCGTCTGCTGAACATTGAGGCAGTCAAAGGCGCCATTTCTCAGGGCGTTTCAGAAGGGCGGATGGCCTATGTGTCCAAGGGAAAGGGTGGATACGATCCCTTCATCTACAAGCAGTCCCTTAACGAGCGCGATGTTGAAATTTCAGATGATTTTTTCATCATCACTGCGGAAAATGCGGAGAAACACATTAAGCCTTCGGAACTGACTCGTATCCTCGTCACCCCTGAATACGCCCAGATGAAACCGGGAACAAAGCAAACATTCAGCGCAAAAGGATTGGATCAGTTTGGGCGTGACTTTGAATGCTCGAATCTCGAGTGGGGAGCGACCGGGGGAACCATTAATGAACAAGGCGTTTTTAAGGCCGGGGAGGATGAGGGACGCTTCCTTGTGCTTGTAAATGCCATGGGCGAAAAAAGCGAGGTCAGTGTCTCTGTCGTCAGGGAAGCAAATCCTGCGGGAGAAGAAACAACAACTTTTTCGCATCGGTCTGAGCAGACAGTAAAATGGTCAGGCGAAATCCCATATCGGAAATGGATGAACTTCTATACGAAGGTGCTTTCAAAACTCGTATCAGCCGGCGGCCTGAAGATTACGGTGAATGTTGAGTCATCACCGGAAGGAGGCCTCGGCGAACGAGAAACGGACGACATCCGCGCGGCTTTGAAGGGATTGGGGTTAAATGACAAAATAGAGACGGGCAAATGATACCCTGCGTGCTATTTGGCATGAAACCCATGACATTGGCAAAAAGGAAATCAAACGTAAAAAATATTTGGACCAAAGATGAATGGAACAAATCGCGTGAATATAAAGCCGGGCCTCGAGGTGTGGATTGTGTTAAAGAAAGACCAGCGATCTGGAAATCTCACTCAAGGCGTTGTGAAAAACATTTTGACAAAATCTCCCCGCCATCCCCACGGCATTAAAGTCCGCCTGGAAAGTGGTCAGGTGGGGCGGGTGAAAAAAATGTAAGCATTCACAGGGCGCCGTATCTGCTGCGTTACCGGGCCTTTGAAGTACAAGAGTACGTCTTCAGGCCCGGCGTCTTGCATATCCGACGCCCTGTAAATGCTTTCAGTTCAGCAGGTTATCACATATCGACCATTTCAAACCCGCGAATGATTACAAAAAAATAAAGGGGGGCGGCGTTGGAAAAAAAGAAAAACGGCTGGCATGTGTACATGATCAGATGCCGGGATGGGTCCCTTTATACCGGCATATCCAATGATGTGGCCCGGCGTTTTGAAACGCATCAGACAATGGGAAAACACGCGGCGAAATATCTTCGTGGCAGGGGCCCCCTTGAGCTGGTGTTCCAAAAAGAAATAGGGAGCAGGTCGTCGGCGTTAAAGGTGGAGCGAACCATTAAGAAATTTTCCAGGTCGCAAAAAGAAAAAATCGTTCACGCGGGGGATATTTAACACATCTTTGATCCGCACGGTCCGTCTTCCCCGACCATGATCCCCGGCGAACCGTCCGCCCCTGAAAAAAAACCAGAGAATGGATCAAAAACGCCCATCAAAAAAGGGGTTGGAGAAAATCTCCAACCCCTTGGATTTTTTTTGTGGTAGCGGGGGCTGGATTTGAACCAACGACCTTCGGGTTATGAGCCCGACGAGCTACCAGACTGCTCCACCCCGCATCAAGTAAAGATATATTAATAACCGATTAAAATAAGATTGTCAAGACTTTTTTTTCAACTCCCCTCCCCGATGATCCGGAGCCCCTCCAGGGTCAGGTCGGGCTCCACCGACAGGATGGTTTCCGACGCCTTTTCCATGAGCGGGGCCAGGCCCCCGGTGGCGATCACGAAGGGATCGCCGCCCAGCTCTTTTTTCATGCGCCTGACAATGCCGTCCACCAGGCCGGCGTAGCCGAAAATAATGCCCGCCTGAATGCTTTCCGAGGTTTCCCGGCCGACGACCCGGTCCGGGAGCTTTAAAAGCTCCACCCGGGGAAGTTTGGACGCCTTGTTGAAAAGGGCCTCGGAGGACACGGCGATGCCCGGGCTGATGGCCCCGCCCAGGTACTCGCCCTTTTCGGACACCGCGTCAAAGGTGGTGGCGGTGCCGAAATCGATGATGACCATGCCCTTGCGGTATTTATGAAAGGCCGCCACCGAGTTGACGATACGGTCGGCGCCCACCTCCGAGGGGTTTTTGTACAAAATGGGCATCCAGGCCGCCGCCGAACGGGCGTTCACCCAGAAGGGCTCCCTGCCCATGTACTTAAGGCAGAAAGCGTTGAGGATCATGGCCATGGAGGGAACCACGCTGGAGATGATGGTTTTTTTGACCTGGGAAAGCCGGATGTCGCTTCCGGAAAAAAGACCTTTGAGAAGAAGGTTGAATTCGTCTTCGGTGGCGTTTTTTTCGGTGCGGATCCGCCAGCCGCAGACGAGGCGGGAGTCGTCGTAAACCCCCATGACCGTGTTGGTGTTTCCCACATCAATGACCAGAAGCATACAGGCGTCCTTTCAGCTTTGACGGCATCGTAAAAAATCCGATCTACTGCGTTATAGCGGTTTTTTGTTCGTTCGGCATACCATATGTATGGCCTCTCTCTCAAAAAACCGCTAAGCCTTGTATATCGAATTTTTACGATGCCGTCCGATCTACTCTTTACAGATTTATCAACTTTGATAAACTCGTTAAAACTGGACCGGACGGAGCGGTCAGCTTTTTATAATGGCGTCGATCATCCTCGCCGTGGCCGCGGCGCCGGCCGCGTCATGAACCCGGATGATATCGGCGCCGTTCAGGATGGCCGCCGCCGAAACCGCCCGGGTCCCGGTCTCCACAACGGAAAGGAGGGGATTCATGTCCTTTTCGGCGAAGTCCTGAAGGGTTTTTTGGATAAACGACTTCCGGGAATGGCCCATCAGGACGGGGACGCCCAGGGTTTTCATCTGTTTTAATCGCCGGATGATTTCAAGGTTGTGCGCCGCGGTTTTTCCAAAGCCGACTCCCGGATCCACGATGATCATGGATTTGGGAATTCCCTTTTCAACGGCCCGTGAGACGGCGTTTTTTAAAAATTCCACGATTTCCGCCATGACATCGGAGTAGGACGGGTCCATCTGCATGGTTTTGGGCGATCCCTTCATGTGCATCAGGACCACGGGGACCCGGCGTTCGGCGGCCAGAGGCGCCATGCCGGGGTCTGCGGAAAGGGCGCTGATGTCGTTGATCATGGCGGCGCCGGCGTCCAGGGCGCGCTGGGCCACGCCGGATTTGACGGTGTCGATGGATATGGGGATGGACAGGCGCCGGGCCAGGCCCTCAATCACCGGGGCGGTCCGGCTGATCTCCTCTTCCAGGGCCACGCCGGCTGAAAAAGGCCGGGTGGACTCCCCCCCCACGTCGATGATGTCGGCCCCCTCATCGGCGAGCCGAAGCCCCTGGTCAATGGCTTTTTGGGGGGAATCGAACCGGCCGCCGTCGGAAAAGGAGTCCGGGGTGACGTTGACAATCCCCATGATTTGAGTCCGCTTTCCGAAATCCAGGGAATGGGCGCCCCATTCCATTTTTTTTTCGATCATTTTTCAACCCCTGACAAATTCGCGATCGCCGTCATTTCGACGGAAACTCAAACCCCGGCCTCATTTCAAGGATCAGCTCGTCCAGCTCGGCCCCTGAAAGGGTCT
This sequence comes from Candidatus Desulfarcum epimagneticum, assembly GCA_900659855.1. Lineage (NCBI taxonomy): Bacteria > Pseudomonadati > Thermodesulfobacteriota > Desulfobacteria > Desulfobacterales > Desulfobacteraceae > Candidatus Desulfarcum > Candidatus Desulfarcum epimagneticum. Next base: position 70,585 of record CAACVI010000052.1, on the reverse strand, counting down.
CCTTTTCCACCAAAAGATCCGCCAGCTTATGAAGAATATCCAGGTTTTCCTTTAAAACCTCCCGGGTTTTCTCATAGTTCCGGGTGATGATGGCGCTGATCTCCTCGTCGATTCTTCTCGCGGTGTCCTCGGAATAGTCCCGGCGCTGGCTGATCTCCCGGCCCAGGAATATCTGCTCCTCATCCTTGGCGTAGGAAAGGGGCCCCAGCTCGTCGCTCATGCCCCAGGCCCGCACCATCTGCCGGGCCATATCCGTGGCCTGCTTGATGTCGTTGGACGCGCCTGTGCTGATGCGCCCGAACACCAGCTCTTCGGCGACGCGGCCCCCGTAGGCCACCGACAGATGGCTCTCCAGCTGATCTTTGTATTTGAAATCCCTTTCATCGGGCAAAAACCAGGTGATCCCGGCGGCCCTTCCCCGGGGAATGATGGTGACCTTGTTCACCACGTCGGTGTTGGGCAGAAAACGCGCCGCCAGGGCGTGTCCCCCCTCATGGTAGGCCGTGGTTTTGCGGTCCTCGTCGCTGATGACTTTGGATTTGCGCTCAAGGCCCATGTACACCTTGTCTTTGGCCTCCTCGAAATCGGCCATTTCCACCCGCTCCTTTTCCAGCGCCGCGGCGTGAAGGGCCGCCTCGTTGACCAGGTTCTCCAGGTCCGCGCCGGAAAAACCCGGGGTTCCCTTGGCCAGAACCAGGGGGGCCACATCCTGGGCGATGGGGGTCTTTTTCATATGGACATTGAGGATGCCCTCGCGTCCCCGGATGTCGGGAAGGGGCACCACCACCTGGCGGTCGAAACGTCCGGGCCGCAGAAGCGCGGGATCCAGGACATCGGGACGGTTGGTGGCCGATATCAGGATGACGCCCTCATTGGACTCAAACCCGTCCATCTCCACCAGAAGCTGGTTTAAGGTCTGCTCCCTTTCGTCATGACCGCCCCCGAGGCCCGCGCCCCGGTGCCGGCCCACTGCGTCGATTTCGTCGATGAAAATAATGCACGGGGCGTTTCGTTTGCCCTGCTCAAAGAGGTCCCGCACCCGGGAGGCCCCGACCCCCACGAACATCTCCACAAAATCCGAGCCGCTGATGGTGAAAAACGGCACATCGGCCTCCCCGGCGATGGCCCGGGCCAAAAGGGTTTTTCCTGTGCCCGGGGGGCCCATCAGAAGCGCGCCCTTGGGAATCCGGCCTCCCAGCCGGGTGAATTTCTTGGGCTCCTTTAAAAACGCCACCACCTCCCCCAGCTCCTCCTTGGCCTCGTCAATGCCGGCCACATCGGCGAAGGTGACCTTTTCATGCTTGTCGGACAGAAGCCTCGCCCTGCTTTTGCCGAAGGAAAGGGCCTTACCTCCCCCGGCCTGCATCTGGCGCATGAAAAAGATCCATATTCCGAAAAGCAGGATCATGGGAAGCCACGTGATGAGAAGGGACATGTACCACGGGGACTCGTCCGGGGGCTTGGCGACAATGGCCACGCCCTTTTCCCTCAGCATCCGGATGAGATCGGCGTCCTCAGGGGCGTACACTTTAAAACGCTCCTTGTCGGCGCCGGTCACAAACAGCTCCTGTCCCTGGATCAGGACCTCGCTGACGCCGTCCTCGTTCAGCATTCTCAAAAACGTGGTGTAGGCCACGGAATTTTCAGAGACGGCCTGCTGCTTGAAAAGATTGTAAAACATCAGCATCACCAGGATGATGACAAACCATAACGCGAGATTTCGGTAAGACTGGTTCAAAAGAGGCTCCCTCCCAAAGGGTTTTTTAAAATAAAAAATGATGTTAATTAAATGTAATCATCATTGTCAATGGCGCAAGATTTTTTTTAACGCCGCCGGATCATGGCGGACCGGTCCGCCGAAGCGGAATTTTTTCCGCCACGAAAAAAAGAGCGTCTTTTTTTCTAACCGCCCGAATCCGGCCGGGAAGATGAAGCTGCCGGGTTTTGCCGTCCTTGAAAAGCAGACCGATGACGGCGTCCACATGGGCCAGGGTGATCCTTCGCAAATCCCCCTTGAGGCGCGCCAGGGCCTTTCGGATCACTCGCCTTTGGGCCGCCGTGTGAAGCCGCCGGATTCCCGGGGCGTCCATTCGGATGGCGTCCGGGCTTTCGGAAAGGACCAGACCGGCGAAAACAGGCCGGATCATCTCCTCCATCCATGCCTCTTCCTGCCGGGCGATCGTGGACAGACGGTTTAAGGTCTCCGACGCCCTGGGGTTGTAAAACGATTGAATCCGGGGAATCAGGTCTTTTCGAATTCGATTTCTCATGTACTTGGTGTCCCGGTTGGAGCTGTCCGTGACATATTCCAGCTTCTTTTCCCGGATATAGCGCCATATGTCGGACTTGAACACGCCCATGAGCGGCCGGACGACGCGGTTTTCCCGGACCGGGGCCATGCCCGATATGCCCAAAGTCCCGCTCCCCCTGAGAATGTACATGAGAACCAGCTCGGCGTTGTCGTCCATGTGATGGGCCAGGGCGATCTTGTCATACCCGGCCTTTCGGGCCGTGTCGTCCAGGAACCGCCCCCGGGCCTGCCTGGCGGCCTCCTGGATGGAAAGGCCGGTCTTTCGGCTCAAGGCCTTGACGTCCTTTCGGCCCGGATGAAATTCGATCCCCGCTTTTTCGGCCAAAGCGGCCGCGAAGGCCGCGTCGCGCTCGGCTTCCTCCCCCCTGATAAGATGGTTCATGTGGGCCGCGCCCACCGATATCTGAAACAAATCCGCGATCTCCAGAAGCGCCCGCAGCATGGCCGAGGAGTCCGGCCCCCCGGACAGGCCGGCCAGGACCCGGTCATGGGGCGCGAACATGTCGCGCTCCCGGGCAAACCGGGCCACCCCTCGCTCAAAGTCCCGCCCCGGACCCGGGGGAAGCGCTTTAAGAATATCGCTTTTGAACGCGCCCCTGTTTTTTTTTGATCCGCCGGCCATCTTTTTCCTTGATAAAACCATATCCGCCGTTATACTATGAGGATATTGCGCTAGGCGGGGAGTTAGCGGTTCCCTTTTCCCGAAAACCGCTCACGCGGGGCTGAATTCCCTCTTTCGGGCATTTCGCCCGGATCCATGGGACATCCCGGCCGGCCTCCATGTGACAGACTCTCATGAACCTCGTCAGGTCCGGAAGGAAGCAGCGATAAGTGAGCCGGTCTGTGCCGTGGATGAACCCGGCCATCGCATGTCCCGGGATTCCGGAAGGAGCGCTCAACAGAGGGTGCGCAATCATTCCCTCCTTCACACGCCCATATTCTTTTTAAAATTCCGGATGGTTTCTTTATAATCCGGGCTTTTGAAAACCGCCGAGCCGGCCACGAACACATCCGCGCCCGCCTCGGACACTTTGGCCACGTTGCTCTCCTTGACGCCGCCGTCCACCTGGATCAGGGCGCCCGCGCCCCGTTTGTCCAGCATGGCCCGAAGCGCCCGGACCTTGTCAATGGAATTTTCAATAAAGGTCTGCCCCCCGAAACCGGGATTGACGCTCATGACCACCACCAGATCCAGATCGTCGATGATCCACTCCAGCGTCTCGATGGGCGTGGACGGATTGAGCGCCGCGCCGGCTTTCGCGCCCGCCTCTTTGATCACGGTCACCGCCCGGTTCAGATGGCGGCAGGCCTCGACGTGAACCACGATGTGATCGGCGCCGGCCCGGGCGAAATCCGTCAAAAAGGGGTCGGGATTCTCCACCATGAGATGGACGTCCAGGGGAAGAGAGGTGACGCGCCGGGCGGCCTTGACGACCGCCGGGCCGATGGTGATGTTGGGCACAAACCGGCCGTCCATGACATCGACGTGTATCCAGTCCGCGCCGGCCTCTTCCACAGCTTTGATCTCCTCTCCCAGCCTTGAAAAATCAGCGGAAAGGATGGAGGGCGCAATGAGTTTCATAATGGGTCCTTAGTGTTTTGTTTTGGTTTTTGTTTTTTGTTTTCACGGGTTTAAACGTTCGGGCCGGATCGGCTCCGCACGCGGCCATTTTTGCCTTAAATCCCCTTCAAATCCGGTCCTGCGCCGAGTCTTTCAGGCGGATCATCCGGGCCCGGGTCTCGTCTTTGATCTCGTCCACCGACATGTTTTTAAAAAATTCGTAAGCAATGGGCTCTCCGAACTCCACCACGACCTTTCCGGGGTTGAGCAGCCAGCTGTGTTTGCTTTTGTACTCATACACCCCGGCCATGGCAAAGGGCAAAATATCCACCCCGGCTTCAAGCGCCAGGTAAAACGGGCCTTTTTTAAACTCCCGGATATCGCCGGTCATGGTGCGGTGGCCCTCGGGAAGAATCAGAAGGGACACCCCGTCTTTCAGTATGTCTCCCGCCTTTTCCAGGGCCGCGAGGGCCTTTCCCCTCTCGCTCCGGGCGATGGGAATGTTGCCCCACCGGGTGGTGAAGGACCCCCAGACAGGCCATGAAAAATGGCTGGCCGCCTCCACGGCCACGATAAACAAAGACACCGCCGGCGGAATCACGAACACGTCGAACAGGCTCTGGTGGTTCCCCATGATGAAGTAGGATTTTTCCGGGTCGAATCTCTCCCGGCCCCGGACCTCCAGCCGGGCGCCCATGACAAAAAGCTGGGACCGGGCCAGCGCCTTGGCCAGGGCGTGGGTCCTCCTGTTGGAAAAAAAGACCAGAGACCCGATGACCAGAGAAAAGGCGAAGGCCGCGTGAATCAGCCCGATGGCCCATAAAACCGCCGACACAATGATTTTCATGAAAAATACCTCGCCATGCCCGGCATGACATCCACCCGGGCGGGGGTGGAGCCGAAAAGCTCGCCGTCCGGAAGCAGGGCCTTTTTAACCTCGGTTCGAATTTTTAAACTTTTTGCCCGTTGAAACCGCGCGGCCGGGTTTTCGCCGTGGGTCCCTTTGAAAATTTTGGGCAGGGTCCAAAGAAGGCCGGCCCTGGAAAGAGGGCGGACGATGACCACATCAAAGAGGCCGTCGTCGATCTCAGCCTCCGGCGCCATGAGCATGTCGCCCCCGGTATAACGCGAATTGCAGATTTCCACAAAACAATTTTTCTCCAAAGTCGCCTCGCCGTCTATTTCAAGCTCCATTTCGTAAAAGGAAAGCGACGCGGTCCGATAAAGGACCCCGGCCACATAGCCCGCCGTCCCCAGCCATCTGAGCCGCGACGCGGTCCGCGCCACGTCGGCCACAAATCCCACTCCCATGAGGTTAATGAAATAATAAGCCTCCGGGCCCTGGGAAAAGCGGCAGACATCCACCCGGCGAAGGCGGCCCCGGGCCAGGGCGCTCAAGGCGTCGTCCATATTTTCGATTCCCAGGTCTCTGGCGAACGAGTTTCCCCGGCCGGCGGGCAAAATGGCCAGGGGCGGCGGGCCCTCCGGACCGGCGGACCGGGCCAGCCCGTTTAAAACCTGGAAGTTGGTCCCGTCCCCGCCCATGGGGGCCACGGCGTCGTACTCCGAAAGCGGCAGGCCCGCCGCGATTTCCATGGCGTGGTTGTGCCGCCGGGCGATGTGAACGTCAAAATCGATCTTTTCTTCTTCCAGGCGCTTTTCAACCCCGGACATTTGTCTCCGGGCGTCTTTGCCGGTTAAAAGCCCGCTGGCGATGATGGCGATCCTCACGGAGCCCTCCATGATTTTGGACAGCGGCGGCTTCCCGATCCATTCCGCCGGGCCGCCGCGACGCCGCGTTTTTTTCGTCGAACATTATTCAAAAAATAAGGAAAAAATGCAAGGTTAATTTGCGCGCGCCCGCCGCTGGAAACAAAACCGGCGCGCGCGGGGCCGTTTATCCCTTGCGGAACGACGGCCGTTATGTTAAAATCGCCCGAAAAAATTAAAAGGGTCATCACGCTAAAAAAAGGGGGACGTTTGCTGGCAAGGGTTTTAAGCGGCGCCGTGATCGGAATCGACGCGTACCGGGTGGAAGTGGAGGTGGACATCTCCCGGGGCCTTCCCATGTACGCCACGGTGGGGCTTCCCGACGCCGCGGTGAGGGAAAGCAGGGAACGGGTCAAATCGGCCGTGGTGAACTCCGGATATCTCTTTCCCGACGACCGGATCACCGTGAATCTGGCGCCCGCCCATATCCGAAAGGAGGGGCCGGGCTTTGACCTGCCCATCGCCACCGGTATCCTCGCGGCCACCCGGGTCATCCCCTCGTCCGCCATGAACGATTTCCTCATTTTGGGAGAGCTTTCCCTGGACGGCCGGGTCAAGCCGGTCAAAGGCTCCCTTTCCATGGCCCTGGCCGCCAGGGACGCGGGGCTCAAAGGCGTCATCGTCCCGGCTGAAAACGCGCCGGAGTCCGCCGCGGTCAAAGGCGTTTCGGTCTATCCGGCCAGGACCCTTCACCAGGTGGCGGATTTTTTGAGGGGGACCTCTCCCATCCGGCCGCAGAAAAACGATGTCCGGGCCCTGTTTGAATCTGAAAACCCAAACGGCTCCAGACCCGATTTTTCCGAGGTCAAGGGCCAGGAGCACATGAAACGCGCCCTGGAAGTGGCCGCCGCCGGGGGGCACAACGTCATCATGATCGGCCCGCCGGGATCGGGAAAAACCATGCTGGCCAAGCGGATGCCCGGAATTTTGCCCCCCCTTTCCTTTGACGAGGCCCTTGAGACCACCCGGGTTTTTTCCGTGGCCGGACTCCTGGAAAGGGGACAGGCCCTGGTCAGACAGCGGCCTTTCCGCTCCCCCCACCACACCATATCCGACGCCGGGCTCATCGGGGGCGGCCAGAACCCGCGCCCCGGGGAAGTGAGCCTGGCCCACAACGGGACGCTTTTTTTAGACGAGCTTCCCGAATTTAAAAAAAACGCGCTGGAGGTTCTGCGCCAGCCCCTTGAGGACCTGCGGGTGACCATCGCCCGCGCCGCCTCCACGGTCACGTACCCGGCGGCCTTCATGCTGCTGGCGGCCATGAACCCGTGTCCGTGCGGTTTTTACTCAGACCCCCGGCATGAGTGCCGGTGCTCGGCGCGCCGGATTCAGCGATACCGCTCCAAAATCTCGGGCCCCCTGCTGGACCGCCTGGACATCCATTTAGAGGCCCCGGCGGTGGACTACCGGGACCTGGCCGGCGAGCCCGCCGGGGAGACCTCGGCCGAAATCCGAAAGCGGGTGACCGCGGCCCGGCGCGTTCAGTCCGAAAGATTCGCCCAAAGCCCCGGCATCCACTGCAACGCCCAGATGGCCAGCCGCCACATCAGACGCCACTGCGAAATCAACGGCGCGTCTTTAAATCTGCTTGAGGCCGCCATGGAAAAACTGGGCCTTTCGGCCCGGGCCTACACCCGGATTTTGAAAATCAGCCGCACCATCGCCGACCTGGACGGGGAAAAGCGCGTCCTGCCCGCCCATATCGCCGAAGCGGTTCAGTACCGGGGTCTGGACAGGGGAAAACGAGCGGCGTGAAATAAAGACAAACCCGTAAAAAATACCGGACGGCGTCAAATAAAAAACGACGGAAAACGCCCATTGACTTGACAACACAGCGCGGATCAAATTAAATCATGGAATGAAAAACGCCCGGTCCCGGATCGCCCGGCGCCCGAAAGCCATAGAAAGCGTCTATCTTAAGGAGGCTTTTTTACAATAAGGAGGATGGCGATGAATCCAAAAAAAAGGCGGAGCCTGTTATTATTCACCCTCACCCTGCTGTTTGTCCTGACAGCCCCCCTTTCGGCCTCCCTGGCCGCCTCCGGCGGCGGGCATGCGGACCTGGGAAAAACCCTTCCCCTGTGGACATGCGTTCCCTTCGCCTGCATGCTTTTGTCCATCGCCCTTCTGCCCCTGGCGGCCCCGGATTTCTGGCACCATCATTTCGGAAAAATCTCCGGATTCTGGGCCGCGACCCTGGCCATCCCGTTTCTCGTCGCGTTCAAAGGCCAGGCGCTGTATGAAATTCTCCACATTCTGGTGGCCGATTACCTGCCGTTTATCATTCTCCTGTGGTCCCTTTACACGGTTTCCGGCGGAATTCTCCTTCGGGGCAAACTGAGGGGAACCCCCATGGTCAACACGATGATCCTGATCATCGGGGCCGCCCTGGCCTCATGGATGGGCACCACGGGCGCGGCCATGCTTTTGATCCGCCCCTTCATGCGGGCCAACGATTACCGCAAAAACAAAACCTTCATGATCGTGTTTTTCATATTCCTGGTGGCCAACATCGGGGGGTCCCTGACTCCCCTGGGGGACCCGCCCCTGTTCCTGGGTTTTCTCCACGGGGTGAATTTTTTCTGGACCTTCAATATCTTTCCCCACATGCTGTTTGTGTCCGTCATTCTCATCGTGGTGTATTTTTTCCTGGACTCCTGGCACTACAAAAAAGAGGGCGCGACCGTCCCGGAAGACGAGGCCAAAGAGCCCCTGGGGCTTGAGGGAACCTACAATTTTATTTTCCTGGCCGGCGTCATCGGCGCGGTTCTGTTAAGCGGCATCGTGGAGTGGGGGGATGTGAGCACGATGGGGGTTCACCGGGCGATCCAGGACTGGACAAGGGACTTCATCCTGATATTAATGGGCGTCCTGTCTTTGTTTTTCACCCCCATGAAAATCCGGGAGGACAACAATTTCACCTGGTTTCCCATTGTGGAGGTGGCCTGCCTTTTCGTGGGGATTTTCATCACCATGATTCCATGCCTTTTGATTTTAAAGGCCGGCTCCGAAGGGGCGCTGGCGTTTCTGGTGGCCGGCGTGAGCGAGCCGGCCCATTATTTCTGGATCACGGGGGTCCTTTCCAGTTTTCTCGACAACGCGCCGACGTACCTGACTTTTTTCAACACGGCCCTGGGGAGTTTTTACCCGGGCATGCCCGAGCCCCAGGCCGTGGCGGCGCTGATCCGGGAAAACGAAATATTTCTGAAGGCCATTTCCGCCGGCGCCGTTTTTTTCGGGGCGTGCAGCTACATCGGGAACGCCCCGAACTTTATGGTGCGCTCCATCGCCGAGGAGGCCGGAATTCCCATGCCCAGCTTCTTCGGCTACATCCTGAAATATTCGCTTTTGTTCCTGATCCCGACATTCACGGCCGCGACCTTTATTTTCTTTTAACGGCCCGCCGTCTTTCAAGGAGAAAAAAACAGACATGCTCGACACACTCGCCGGGGCGACCATCGCCTTCATCGGAGGGGGGAAATTCTGCCGGGACATCCTGTCCGTGATGACCGACCCCCTTTTCAGGGACCGGGACTTCAAAATCCTGGGGGTGGCCGATCTCAAGGAGGACGCGCCCGGGGCGCGCCTCGCACGGGAGCGCCGAATCTTCACCACGACGAGACAAGCCGACATCCTGGCCCTGGACGGCCTGGAGTTTGTGGTGGAAGTCACGGCGGACGACGATCTTCCCGAGCGCCTCATGCGGGAAAAACCCAACGGTCTGACTTTCATAGACCGTTTCACCGCCGCGCTTCTTTTCGACAGCCTCCAGGTGGAAAAGAAAAAAATCGCCCTGGCGAACCAAATGGAGCGCCGGGGGGAGCCGCCGGAAGCCCTGGAAGAATTCCTGGTTTTCGCGGATTCCTTCAAAAAAATCATTGAGAGCCGGCACAAGTACTCCCGGAACATCAAAAAAAGACTCATCACGAGCAAAAGACAGCTCTCCCAGATACTCAACGGCAGCACGGCCCCCACATTCGTCATCAACAAGGACCACGTCATCACCCACTGGAACAAAGCGCTGGAGCGGCTGTCCGGGAAGTCGGCCCGGGACATGGTGGGAACCCGGAGACAGTCGGAGCCCTTCTGGGGAAAAAAAAGGATGACCATGGCCGATATCATCCTGGACCCGCCCGACGAAAAAACCATACGGAATTTATACGGGGAATCTTTAAAAAAATCCAGAATGATCGAGGGCTCCTATGAGGCCGAGGAATTTTTCCCAAGTCTCCTGCCCGGCGGCAGGTGGTGTTTTTTCACGGCCGCGCCCATCAAAGACCCGGACGGGAACATCACCGGCGCGGTGGAGACCCTGTGGGACCGGACGGACTACAAAGAGACCGAGGAGGAAAAAGAGCGCCATTACACGGACATCGCCGCTCTTTACTCCATCTACACGGCCCTGGACACGTCGCTGGACCTGGACTCCCGGATCAACGCCGCCGCCAAAAACATCATGGAGCTGCTTCCCGCCGAGACCGCGTGCGTTTTTCTGCGGGACGACGACGGGATCCTGCGTCTGAAATACGCCTACGGCAAGTGCTCAAAACCCGGCGAAGAGGGTTTTTCCCCCGATCTGGGGATCATGAAAAAAACCCTTTCCACCGGCAAGGTCATGATCCACGGGGATCTTTCGGGCGCATGGTCCGATGACATCGTCCCGTTCGTCCATTTGGGAATTTTCTCCATGGCGTGGATCCCCATCACCTCCAAAAACAACCGGAAGCTCGGGGTGATCCGGGTGGGGAGCAAAACCCCGGATTTTTTTTCGGACAAGCGAAAGAACATGCTCGACCTCATCGGCAACCGGCTGGGCGTGGCCATTGAAAACTCCCGGATCTACCACCAGTACATCAAATCCGAGGAGAAATACCGGTCCCTTTTCGACAACGACCCCAGCCACATTTTCATCATGTCCCGGGACTCCTTCGCCATTCTGGACAGCAACAGACGGGCCGAGGAATTCTACGGCTATTCCAAAGACGAGCTGGCGGGCATGTCCTTTCTGGATCTGGGCTCCAAACATAAATCGGACGAGCGGGACGAGGAGGTCCTGGCCGGCCTTGAAAAAGCCGGGGAAAACCGGCCGGTGGTGTTCAGCAAAAAAAGGCATTACAAAAAAAACGAAGAGCCGGTGTTTGTCAATATCCACGTCTCGCGCTCCAAATACCAGGGCGAAGACGCCCTCATCGCCGCCACCACGGACGTCACCGAGATCGTGAAAAATGAAAACGACCTGATCCAGGCCGGCAAAATGTCCATCCTGGGAACCATGGCCGCGGGCCTGGCCCATGAGCTGAACCAGCCGCTGAATGTCATCCAGATATGCTCGGATCTGCTTTTAAAACTCCTTAAAAAAAACGGCGATCCGGACCGGGACCAGCTTGAGACCGTGGCCGGGGACATCGGGGAAAACGTGCAGCGGGCGGCGGCCATCATCACACACATGCGGGGTTTCTCCCGGCAGTCCGAGGGAATTCGAACCCCGACGGACATCAACCGCCCCATTCAGGACGTGTTCAAACTCATCGGCCACAAACTCAAATCCAACCGGATCCATGTCAACCTCAATCTCCAGCCCGATCTTCCCCTCATCATGGCGGAGCACAACCGTCTGGAGCAGGTCTTTTTAAACCTGGTGAAAAATTCCATGGACGCCATCAATGAGAAAGAGGCGGACATGGGCCCCGGGGACTGGGAAAAAACCATTTCCATCAACTCCTTTTCCGTCAAAGACCAGGTGATCGTGGAGGTGTCCGACAACGGCGTCGGGATACCTGAAAAAAACATCCATAAAATTTACGAGCCTTTTTTCACCACCAAAAACCCCGACGAGGGCACCGGGCTGGGAATCGGCATCAGCGACCGGATCATCCGGGACTATGACGGCAGAATGATCGTGGACAGCAAACCCGGGGAAGGCACGACTTTTATCCTCACGTTCCCTGAGTCCTCTTCCTGACGCGAAAGAAACGAAATGGAAAAAATTTTGATCATAGACGACGAGCCCGCCATTGTCCGGACGCTGTCCATGTCCCTGGCCGCCGACGGTCACGAGATCGTCCAGGCCCTCGGGGGAGAAGAAGGGCTGGATGTCTTTCGGGAAGAAAAGCCGGACATTGTGATCACGGATGTGAAAATGCCCGGGATGGACGGCCTGGACGTTTTAAAAGGGATCAAGGCCCTCAACCGGGACGCCGAGGTCATCATCATCACCGGCCACGGGGATATCGACATGGCAATCGACGCCCTTAAATACGGCGCCTCGGACTTTTTAAACAAGCCCATCCGGGACAAGGCCCTTTCGGTGGCCATCCGGAGGGCCGCCGAAAAGATGGAGATCAAAAAAAAACTCGCCGCCCACACCCACGATCTGGAAAACATGATCCGCGCGGCCACCGAGGAGATCAAGCGAAAATCCAATTTCCAGTCCGCGCTCATTCAAAGCTCCCACGACGGCATCGTGGCGACCAATGTGGACGGCCGGATCATCACGTTCAATCCGGCGGCCGAGGATATTTTCGGAATCCCGCGCCGGGACATCATCCGGACCCGGGATTCTGAAAAGCTCTACCCCCCCGAGCTTCAGAAGGCGTTTGCGGAAGAAAGAGACCTGCCGTGGACCGAAACCGAGATCACCGCCGGGGACGGGACGAAGGCGCCGGTGAAAGCGTCGGGGAAAATCCTTCGCCCGGGCCGGGAGGTCATCGGCGTCGTGGCCTTTTTCCAGGACATCCGGGAAATCAAAAAGCTGGAGCGGGAGCTTTTAAAGTCTGAAAAACTCGCGGCCGTGGGCCAGACGGTGGCCGGCCTGGCGCACTGCGTCAAAAACATTCTCCACGGTTTCAGCGGCGGCAGCTATATGATGGACATCGGCCTTGACAAAAAAGATATAAATAAGATACATTCCGCATGGAAAATGGTGACGCGCAATATCGCCCGGATGTCGGATCTGGTCATGGATCTTTTGTCCTACGCCAAAGACCGGGATCCTGACTATGAGACATGCCGCCCCAATGAGATGATCCTGGATGTGAGCGAAACCATGTCCTACATGGCCGCTGAAAACGGCATTGAAGTCATCGCCCGCCCGGACCCGTCCATCGGCGAAGTTCGCATGGACGAAAAATCCATTCGACGGGCCATCATGAACCTGGTTTCAAACGCCGTGGACGCGTGCGCGTCCGACGAAACCCCGGGCAAAAAACGCCGGGTGGAGATCCGGACGGTCCGGCAAAAAGGGGATCGCGTCGGTTTCATTGTGAAAGACAATGGCGCGGGAATGGATGACGAGGTCAAAAAAAGGCTTTTCACCTCATTTTTCAGCACAAAAGGCTCCCAGGGGACCGGCCTGGGCCTGTTGGTCACAAGAAAACTGGTGGAAGAGCATTATGGAGACATCCGGGTGGACTCGACCCTGGGAGAAGGCTCCACTTTCACCGTCACGATCCCTTATCAAAAGTTTGAGAACGCCTGCGGCAAAACATGATAACGCCCATAGAAGACAAAACGGGGAGGAGGCAAAATGGCCAAAAATGTCATGATCGTGGATGACGACCCTGATGTTCGCATGTTCAACATAGAAGTCGTGAAACAAAACGGGTATCATCCGGTGGCGGCGGAAAACGGCGAGGAGGCCATGGCCCTGGTCAAAAAGAGCCGGCCCGACCTGGTGGTCCTGGATGTGCTGATGCCCAAACAAAGCGGAATCAAGATGTACCGGGAGCTGAAAACCGACGAGTCCTTAAAGGACATCCCGGTCATCATCCTGTCGGGGATCGCCCGCCGGACATTTATCCGGTCCCAGGAGGCGCTCACCGAATTCGGCGACGAGAATGTCCCGGAGCCCGACATTTACCTCGAAAAACCGACCGAGCCCTGGGAGCTGGCCGAAGCCATTGAAAAATTGCTGAAAGCGAGCCTTTGATAAACTCGTAAAAAAGCTTGGGATGGCTAAGTTAAAATTCGATATACAAGGCGTGGCGCTTATTTTTAATTGAGGCAATACATGTAGTATGCCTCAATTAAAAATAAGCGCCGCAACGACGTAGATCGGATTTTTTACGACGCCATCCGCCTTTAAAGAATCCAAAAAATCCAGATGACATCAACCGTCCGATTATGAAACAATATGGAGAAAATTTTGGAAACCAAAAAACTGCTCTTCGTGACGGATTTTGAAAAACTGTGGTTCGACGCCCTGCGTTCCTTAAAAGATCTCAGGAAGTCCTCCTTTGACCATGTGGTGTTTTTAAACGTCATTGAAAGAACCCGGGTGGCCATGAGAAGGGGCTCGGGGTACGGGAAAAGCGAGGAAATCCGTCTGAGGGAAATCGCCAATATCCGCTTCATCGAGTGGGCGGAATATCTCTTTGAAGAGGGCTTGGAGGTCGGGGTTTACATCGTGGTGGGCAGCCTGGTGAAACAGGTGGTGAGCGCGGTTGAAAAAGAGGGCATCGACCTCATCGTCATGGGCCATCTGCAAAAAAACCGCCTGGAGCGGCTTTACTCGGGCTCTGAAGTCAACGAAATCATCCGGAGAGCCAAAACGCCCCTCCTGGTCTTCAAGTACAAAACGGAAAAAGGCGACACCTACGGAAGGCCCTTCAAAAAGCCCATTCTGGCGGTGGACTGGCCCTCCTCCCGTATTGAAAAAATCCTGGACACCCTCACGGAATTCAAAGACGCCATCCAGGAGCTGAATATCATCCATGTGGCGAGCCCCCGGGAAATCAAGGGAGACTCCGTGTGCGGGGCGCAGAAGATCCGCAAGGATTTCAGGCGGAAACTGGAGGAGCTTTGCGATCGGTTTGAAGAGCGGGGCATCAAGGCCTTGCCCCATATTTTCATCGGCGACACCGTCCCCGAAATTGAAAAGGCGGCCCGGGAATGCCGGGCCACCATGATCATCGCCGGCTCGTCGGGAAAGGGCGAATGGACGGAAAAATGGGTGGGGAGCGTGTCCGGGAAACTGGCGTCGGAGTCCGTTCTGCCCACCCTGGTGCTTCCGGCCTGACGCCGCGAAGGCCCCTTCTTATGACTCTCACCGTGGCAAAATGAAAATAAAGCGACTTCTGTACACATTTGATTCAAAAAAACATCCGTTCAAGCCCTTTGACCTGGCCCGTCATGTGTCCCGCCTGTCGGGGTTCGGGCTGTCCGAGGCCCTGTTCCCCCAGGCCGGACCCTATGAGCGATGGAAAGACGATCTGGAAAAAGCCGGGATCGGGCCGAAAAAAATTCAGGACCGGGGGTTTTCCTGCGAAAAAATACTCCGGACGGCCCGCGATGAGGATGTTTCGCTTCTGATGGTCAATCTCGGGGAAAATCCTGTGGACTCCCGGGGCCGAGCCCTGATCCGAAAACTCATCAACCGCTCCCACATCCCCGTCCTTTTCATCAAAAACAAAGTCGCCGAAACAAACTGGGGGGATCTGGATTTCTTTTCCCACGTGATATTCGCCGTCAACTGGGCCGAGCCTTCCCGGAAAGCCTTCAGGCGGCTGATTGATTTAAAAAAGATCGTGAGGCAGCTGGAAATCATCAACGTGGTGGAACGCAAACTGACCATCCAGGACTTGAGAAAAATCAAACAAAGACTCGCCGAGACCCGCCGGCTGTGCCTGAACGAGAATATCGACGCGGAGGCCCATATCTACGCCGGGAAACTGGATGAGGAAATATTGACGGCGGGCCGGGATTACAGGGGCACCATCATCTTCATGGGCGGGCGGGCCCGCAAAACCCCGGTGAAAGACCTGTTTATCAAAAACGACCTTTGCAAAACAGTGGAAAACTCGGATTCGCCAGTCTGGATTTTCTGAACAGGCGGCCCAAAAGGATGGAATATCAGTGGAAATCACCCTTCTGATCGAAGCCATGGACACCTCCTTCTCCATCATGGAGAAAGCCAACAAAAAGGCGGTGGGCCTTCTGGACACGGCGGTCAAACTGACCTCGGAAACCCGTTCCGTGGAAGAGAGAAATATCCGCGACATTTTAGAGGGGGCGCAAAAATCCAAATCGGTTTTCGGAAACTTCGTGGCCACGTTTCTCATCCTTTTCGCCTTCTGGCTCGTTCTTTCAGGAAAGTATGATCTTTTCCATCTTTCCCTGGGCCTTGTGTGCGCCGCCTTCGTGGCCTTTTTCTCCCACGATCTGCTGTTCGCCAACACCAGGGTGGGAGACATGCGCGTGATCGCGAAACGATTCGTGATGTACGCGGTCTGGCTGCTGGGCCAGATCGCGATTTCCAATATCCATGTGGCGGCGGCCGTTTTTTCCAGCAAAAAACGCATCACGCCGCGCATTGTCACATTCAAAACCAAGCTGGAAAGCGATATCTCATGGATCACCCTGGCCAACTCCATCACCCTGACCCCGGGCACCATCACCATGGACATCCGGGACGGGGAGTTTATGATCCACGCGCTCAATGAAAAAGTGGCCCGGGACCTCGACGCCGGGGAGATGGAGGACCGGGTGGCCCACGTGTACATGGAGGCCGACCACATGTATGTGCAGGATGTTCTGGATGTGGCCCCCATATTCGGAGAACTCAGAAAATGATGACGGAACCCAAAAAAGACATCATCGTCCGGGCCATCGCCCGGGTCTTCACCCCTTTTATCCAGATCTACGCGCTTTACGTGATCATGCACGGCCACCACAGCCCCGGCGGGGGGTTCCAGGGCGGAGTCATCCTGGCGGCCTGCCTGGCGCTTATGCTCATCACCCGGGGGCTTGCGGACACGCGCAAACAGCTGTCTGAAAAAATGACGGCGCTTCTGAGCAGCTCGGGCATATTCATCTATGTGGGCATCGGGACGCTTTGCCTGGCGCTGTCCGGGAACTTTCTCGATTACCATCAGCTGGCGCCCCTTTTGAACGTATCCCCGGCCCAGGCCCGCTCCCTTGGAATCCTGGGGGTGGAAATAGGGGTGGGACTCGCGGTCATGGCGGTCATGTATTCCATTTTTTACAACATCGCCACGGCCGGGAAAGACATGACCCCGTACCCAAAAAGCATCCACGACGACGGGGCCTGACTTTATTTCTTTGAGGTTTGAATGACTGTTTTTTTCCACATCGCGGGAATGATTTTATTTTTCCTGGTTTTCCTGGCCCTGTACCGGGTGGCCTTCGGCCCCGGGGTGTTCAACCGGGCCGCCGCCATCTCCGCCATCGGCAACAAAACCCTCATCATCCTTCTGATCATCGGTTTTGTGTATGAGCGGGTGGAGATGTTCATCGACATCAGCATGGTGTACGCCCTGCTCAACTTCATCGGGACCCTGGCCGTGGCCAAATACCTTGAAACGGAGAGCAAACCATCATGACCATCGCCAAAATCGCCGCCGTTGTCTTTATGACCGGGGGGCTGTTTTTCTTTCTCACCGCCACCATCGGTCTGCTCCGGTTCCCCGATTTTTTCAGCCGGCTTCACGCCACGGGAAAGGGGGACACCCTGGCGGTTCTGCTTTTTTTAATCGGATTCAGCCTCTACGAGGGACTGAGCCTGACCAGCGTTAAAATACTGTTCATCGCGGTTTTCATGTTTCTGGCCCAGCCCACCGCCACCCACGCCCTGTCCCGGGCGGGCTTAAGATGCGGAGAGCCCCTCATCGTGAGCGAGGAGGATCAAAATGATACCAGCCTTTGACATCGCGCTTCTGATTCTCACCCTGATCTGCGCCGTCACAGCCATCACCGTCAAGGACCTTTTGAGCGCCGTCATGGCGCTGAGCGCGTACAGCTTTTTCATGTGCCTCATATGGGCGCAGATGGGCGCCGTGGACGTGGCGTTCACCGAGGCGTCCGTGAGCGCCGGCATCGGGACCATCCTGATGATCGCGGCGTTGAGCAAAACCACAAGGAGATCAAAAGATTGAAAATCCCGGCTTTCATCGCGGCCCTGGCCACAGGGGCCGTCCTGGTTTACGGAACGCTGGACATGCCCGGGTGGGGGGACCCGAATTCGCCGGCGAGCGTTCATGTCTCCCCCCGCTACATTGAAAAGGCCGTCGAGGAAACCGCCACGCCGAACATCGTGACGGCGGTGCTGGGCGACTACAGGGGATACGACACCATGGGAGAGACCGCCGTGATATTCTCGGCGGGCGTGGCCTGCGTGTTTCTTTTGAAGAGACGGCGAAAAAAACACAGTTAAAGGATCGGCATGCTCGAGTTCATCATCGGAAAATACAACTACTGGTTCTACATTCTGCTCATGATGACGGGATTTTACGCCATTATGGCCAAGCGGAACCTGGTGAAAAAGATCATCGGCCTCAACATTTTTCAAACAGCCATCATCCTGTTTTACGTCTCCATTTCCTCCAAAAAAGGGGGGGCCACCCTTCCCATTGTGGCGCATCACGGGCCCCATGGCCACGACGCCGTCATCGACGCCGCCGCTTACTTGAACCCCCTTCCCCATGTGCTCATGCTCACCGCCATCGTGGTCATGGTGGCCACCCTAGGGGTGGCGCTGGCCGTTTTGATCAAAATTTACCGGCGTTTCGGCACGGTTGAGGAAGACGAAATATTCGAGGCCCTGAAATGATGGACCAGGCCCCCATTTTAGTCCTTGTCATCCCGCTTATCGCGGCCGTCATCGCGCCT
The DNA here is from genome assembly GCA_900659855.1 of Candidatus Desulfarcum epimagneticum. Taxonomy (NCBI): domain Bacteria; kingdom Pseudomonadati; phylum Thermodesulfobacteriota; class Desulfobacteria; order Desulfobacterales; family Desulfobacteraceae; genus Candidatus Desulfarcum; species Candidatus Desulfarcum epimagneticum. The sequence goes on along the minus strand of CAACVI010000052.1, from coordinate 52,319 downwards.
GTGGCCGGGCTCTTTAACGAAAAATGGCCCTACGCCCTGACCCTTCCGGCGCTGGCCGTGTCCGGGATTTTTTCGGCCATGCTCCTGCTCCAGGCCACGACTTCGGGCCCCATCCACTACTACGTGGGAAACTGGCGGCCCCCGTGGGGCATTGAATGCGTCATCGATCCCTTAAACGCCCTGATGCTGGCCATTGTCTCCGGGACGGCCTTTCTGGCCGCCGTGTTTTCCAAAGAAACGGTCCGGCGCGAGCTGGCCGGAAAAGAGACCTGGTTTTACTCCCTTTTCCTGCTCCAGACCACCGGCCTCACCGGAATCGTCATCACCGGCGACATGTTCAACCTGTATGTCTTTTTAGAGATCACCTCCATCACCGGCTACGCCCTGATCGCCGCCGGGGAGGACGGCGCCTGCGTGGCCACGTTCCGGTATATCATCCTGGGGACCATCGGGGCCTGCTTTTACCTTCTGGGGGTGGGATACCTCTACATGGTAACCGGCTCCCTGAACATGGCGGACATCGCCCGGATTCTGCCCGCGCTCCACGACTCCAGAACCGTCCTGACGGCGTTCGCTTTTCTCATCGTGGGCATCGCCGTCAAAATGGGGCTTTTCCCCCTTCACACATGGCTCCCCGACGCCTATTCCAGCGCCCCGTCCGCCTCGGCCGCGCTCATCGCCCCCCTGATGACCAAGGTGTCCGTGTATGTCATGCTGCGGGTGGTCTTTGACGTGTTTGACCCGTCCTTTTCCATCGCCATGCTGGCGGGAACCGACATCCTGCTGTGGGCCGGGACCATCGCCATTGTCGCGGGGGCCTTCAAGGCGCTGTCCCAGACCGACTACAGACGCATGCTGTGCTATATCATCGTGGCCGAAGTCGGGTACATGGCCGGGGGCGTCGGCCTGGCGAACCCGACGGCTTTAAAGGGCGTGGTTCTGCACATCCTCAACGACGCCGTCATGACCCTGGCGCTTTTTTTCGTGGCCGGAATCGTGACATTCAAGACCCAGGGGCGCTCCCTGTCGGATTTTAAGGATCTGTTTAAAAAAATGCCCGTCACCATGGCCGGGTTCGCCATCGCCGCCCTGTCCATCATCGGCGTTCCGCCCACGTGCGGATTTTTCAGCAAGTGGCTTTTGATCAGCGGGGCCATCGCCGAAGGCGCGTGGGGCTTTGTCGCGGCGCTTCTTTTTTCCAGCCTGGTCAACGTGATTGTGTTTTTCAGAATTTTTGAAATCGGATACTCGTTCCAAAGCCCGGACGAATCCCATCATCACGACCCCGGGCATGGCGCCTCCGTCATCAGCGAGGCGCCCGCGAGCATGCTCATTCCCCTGATCGCGGCGGCGGCCGCCATCGCGCTCATCGGCCTTTTTAACCAGCCGATCATGGAACACATCATCAACCTGGCGATCCCGGCGCTGTAAGGACGCCGTTGAAAAGCAAAACCATATGGAAATTCTGACCTGTAAACCATTGTTCGCGGTGGCCGTCTCCCTGGCCGGCGCCCTGTTCATCGCGCTGGCCGGAAAACGGCCGAACCTTCGGGAATCGATCATCTTCGCCATCGCCTTTGTCAAGCTGGGCATTGTGCTCTCCATGATCCCCGACGCGCTGGCGGGAAAAATCCTGGTTTTTCACGTCGTGGACCTTCTCCCGGGCGTCGGGCTGACATTCCGGGTGGACCCCTTCGGGCTTCTTTTCGCCCTGGTGGCCTCCTCCCTGTGGATCGTGACCACTGTTTATTCCATCGGGTACATGCGTTCCCTGGACGAGCATTCCCAGACACGATTTTACGCCTTTTTCGCCCTGGCGCTTTCATCGGCGATCGGGGTGGCCTTTTCCGGGAACCTTCTGACCCTGTACATGTTTTACGAGCTGCTTTCCCTGTCCACCTATCCCCTGGTCACCCACCATCAGAACCCCGAGTCCAAATCCTCGGGCCGGAAGTACCTGACCTACCTCATGGGCGGCTCCATCGCCTTTTTCCTGCCCGCCATGATTTTGACTTACACGCTGACCGGGACCCTGGACTTTTCGCCGGACGGAATTCTTTCCGGCGCGCTGTCCGCGCCGCTTGCGATCCTGATGTTTCTTCTTTTCGTCTTCGGGATCGGAAAGGCCGGGATCATGCCCGTCCACTCCTGGCTTCCCTCGGCCATGGTGGCCCCCACGCCGGTCAGCTCCCTGCTCCACGCAGTGGCCGTGGTCAAGGTGGGGGTCTTTTCGCTTCTGAGGGTCTGCCTGTATGTCTTCGGGCCCGATGTGATGCGGGAGTTTTTCCTGGACACGATTCTTCTGTGGCTGGCTTCGGTCACCATCATCGTGGCCTCGGTCTTCGCGCTTAAACAGGACAACCTGAAAGCCCGGCTGGCCTATTCCACCGTGGGCCAGCTGTCCTACATTGTCCTGGCCGGCGGGCTTTTGACCGCAAGCGGCGTCGCCGGGGGCATGGTTCACATCGTCATGCACGCCTTTGGAAAAATCACCCTGTTTTTCTGCGCCGGGGCCATTCTGGTGAACACAGGGATTAAAAATATCAGCGAGATGAAGGGCATCGGGAAAAAAATGCCGGTCACCATGACCGCCTTTTTCTTCGGGTCCTTAAGCGTCATCGGCCTTCCCCCCTTCGGGGGCTTTTTAAGCAAATGGAACCTGGCCATGGGATGCGTGGAGTCCGGAAATTTTCCGGTTCTCGTGGTTCTTCTGACCAGCTCCATGCTCAACGCGGCCTATTTTCTGCCCATTGTGTACCAGGCCTTTTTTGAAAAAAGCCCCGCGTTCGCAGACGCGAAAATCAGCGAGGCGCCCTTTTTGACCCTGGCGCCGCCTGTCCTGACGGCATGCGTCTCTTTTCTGCTTTTTATCAGCCCCGGCTTTTTCCTTTCCCTTGCCAGGATGGCGGCGCGGGCGCTGACAGGAGGATAACCACATGAATCCAAAAGACAACGGGAGTTCTCACGACGAAGTCGTCTATGAGGCGGAGCCCGGCTTTAAAACCGTTTTCCATATTGTGTTCTGGTCGGCGATGGTGTATCTGGCCTTCGTTTTTATTTGAATTCTAACGACTTGCGGATTTAGGAAGCATGATGAAAAAAGAAATCAAACTGTTTGACAACCCCCGAAACGTCCAAAGAGTCATCCGGGCCATGTTCGCCGTCCTCGCGGCTCTTCTGATCGCCGAGCTTTTCATCCATAAGCATCCCCACTTCCCCTTCGAGGGCGCGTTCGGTTTTTTCGCGGTTTACGGATTCGCGGCTTGCGCCCTGGTCATATTCACCTCAAAGGCCCTGCGTTTTTTCCTTAAACGGGACGAAGATTATTATGAATGACACGCTGTTTCATCAAGGATTTCCGCCGGCCCTCATATTCATCGCCGGCGCCATGCTCACGCCCCTGCTCAGGGGAAAGGCCAGGTCGGCCTTTATGCTTCTTATTCCCGCGCTTTCCTTTATGATCATCGCGCAGATACCGGAAGGCGCCCACTGGAATGTGTCCTTTCTCGGTTACGACCTTGTTCCGGGGCGAATCGACCGCCTGAGCCGGGTGTTCGGACTGATCTTCACCCTCATCTCATTCATCGCCGTCATCTTTTCGATGAAAGTGAACGACAAGCTCCAGCATGTGGCCGGTCTGTGCTACGCCGGGTCGGCCCTGGGGGTGACATTTGCCGGAGATTTCCTCACCCTTTACATTTTCTGGGAAATCATGGCGATTTCGTCCACTTTCCTGGTTCTGGCGTCTCGAACCGATCCGGCCCGGAAGGCCGCCTTCCGGTATATCCTGGTCCACATTTTCGGGGGCCTTTGCCTGCTCGCGGGCATACTGACGCGCATCCATGAAACCGGATCCATCCAGTTTGCCTATATGGACTTAAGCGGCATGTCCGCCTGGCTTATTTTCATCGGGATAGCGGTGAACGCCGCCATTCCCCCCATACATCCCTGGCTGAAGGACGCCTACCCGGAATCCACCGTGACCGGGGCGGTTTTCTTAAGCGCCTTCACCACCAAGAGCGCCGTTTACGTCATGGCCAGAATGTTTCCCGGGGCCGAAATTTTGATCTGGCTGGGCGCCGTCATGACCATCCTCCCGGTTTTTTACGCGGAGATCGAAAACGACATCCGGCGCGTTCTTTCTTACAGCCTGATGAACCAGGTGGGTTTTATGATGTGCGGCATCGGCATCGGAACCCAACTGGCCATCAACGGCGCCGTTTCCCACGCCTTCTGCCACATTCTTTACAAGGCCCTGCTTTTCATGGCGGCGGGGTCCGTTTTGCATATGACGGGCAAAATCAAATGCACAGACATCGGAGGGCTGCACAAAACCATGCCCGTCACCTGTCTCTTTTGCGTGATCGGGGCCGCATCTATTTCCGCCTTTCCCCTCTTCAGCGGTTTCGTGAGCAAATCCATGATCATCAGCGCCGCCGGAAACAACCACCTGACCCTCATCTGGCTCATGCTCCAGTTCGCCTCGGCGGGGGTCATCGCCCATGCCGGAATAAAAGTGCCGTTTTTCACTTTTTTCGGCCACGACTCCGGAATCCGGGCCAAGGAGCCCCCGCTGAATATGATGATCGCCATGGGAATCGCCGCCTTCCTGTGCGTGTTCATCGGCGTGTTCCCCCAATTCCTGTACCACATCCTGCCCTACCCGGTGGATTATGTCCCCTACACATCCTCCCATGTGGTGGCGCAGCTTCAGCTGTTGATGTTTGGAATATTCGCCTTTTACCTCCTTTTAAAATCGGGGTATTATCCCTCTGAAATCCGCGCCGTCAACCTGGACACCGACTGGTTCTACCGAAAGGGAGCCGCGCTGGTCGTGGGCGCCGCCACCGCCGTGTCCTCAGGAATCGCGGGCTCGCTGGAAAAAATATTCATTCTCCGCGTTCCCCAAAAGGCGGCCGGGCTTTTCAAAAGGCCCATGACCCGCCTGCTCTCGCTTTTGACCGGCGAAAAAGACGACCCTGGAAAAAATTTTCACGACACCGCGACCCTGACCCCCGCCGGCATGCCGGTCATGGCCGCGCTGGTCCTCCTGGGGGCGCTGGGGGCGCTTTTTATGTTTATCGGGTGACAAAAAAACCGCTTACAAAATCAAGACTGAGCCAGGAAGTCTATCACGCCCATTTGGAAGGAAAAATTGTTTATGACGGTTTTTTCGGCATACACCACATTTACTTTGGGGGGGGGAATCAAAAAAGACTTAAAAGAAATCTATATGCGGGCCAAACAAAACAACCGCATTATCGTCAGAATTGAAAAAGGCCGAAAAAAATACCAAAAAACATCAACGGACAAACCCCGCAAAGACTGGAAGCCGGAGTTAGATGAAATCGCCGCCAAAGTCAAAAAATTACGCGGAAGCGCCGGGCAGCCGGCGATCCATACCCCGGCGTTCAGTCTGGCAAAAGCGGGGGTTGAATTCGCCCGCCTCGCGGTGTCCGACCCCGGCGACCTGGACGGTCTTTATGACGCTGTCAAAAAAGTAAAGCGGGCGTTGAGAAAAGCGACCACTGTTCTGGATCGGCAGGAATAATGATGATGAATAATAAAACGAGCCTCTCAAAAGCGACCACTCTGGAAGAAATCAGGGAATTCTGGGACAATCATAGCTTGGCCGATTATTGGGATGAAACCAAGAGCGCTGAGTTTAAGATAAGAGCGCCGAAAAGACGCCGAATCGCGATTGATCCGGAGCTTTACGAACGGATCACAAAATCTTCACATAAAAGAGGCATTCTGCCGGAAACACTGATTCATCTGTGGCTAACGGAGAAAATGAAAGAATCTGAAACAGCCCCTTGGTGAAAAAGACGTCCAAATCGAAAGTCCAGCAAATTGATTCAATGGGCGAATTTTTGTCAAGCCCTTTGGGGCTCATGTCTTCCACTGTATTTCAAATAAAGCCATCTTTTTTCAACTCCGCCATGAAGTCTTTGTGAGACTTCATGGGCTCCTCCCGCCTTTCAGCGATAATGGCCAGATACTGTATGTCTTCCAGAAGATTTTGGAACTCTTCCACAAACAGCGAAACGGAAATTTTTCTTCCCTCCATATCCGTGATATATTGAGGGCGAAGTTTGTTTAAATGTGTCATCATCCGCCTCGCTTTGTTTTTTTGCGACGATTTTCATCAAAAAAAATTTTTAAATTTTATATCACAGACCGCCCCCCTTCACAAGATGGATTTTCAGTTGACCCTTCGCGCCCAACTGATGTAAGAAGATGGGGCAAAACCATTGGAAAAAATCGGGCGTCCCCCCTCCCACCAAAAAAACGAGATTGCAATGGCGCCGCCGGTCATGGTATATACGCCGGATGAAGAAAAAAAACAGTTCCGAGTCTAAAACCGCTGTTTTGACCTTTCCCGACATCCATCTGGCCATGAGCCTTTTTGGGGAGCGAAACAAAAATCTGGATCAAATCGCCGCGGAAACCGAGGTAAAAATCAACGCCCGGGGGGAAAAGGCGTTTATCGAAGGAGAGGCCATATCCGTGGATCTGGCCCAAAACATACTCAACCAGCTCTACGGGCTTTTAAAGGACGGCCACCCGGTTTACCCCGGCGACGTGGGCCACGCCATCCGGGTTTTAAAGTCCGACCACCGGTCCCGGCTGAAAAAAATTTTTATGGACTCGGTTTTCATCACCTCGAAAAACAAAACCATCGCGCCCAAAAGCCGGGCCCAGAAAGACTACATCGACGCCATCCGGAATTCCGATCTGGTCTTCGGCATCGGCCCGGCCGGAACCGGCAAGACCTACCTGGCCATGGCCATGGCGGTGTCGTCCCTTAAAAAAGGAATCGTGGACCGGATCATCCTCACCCGTCCCGCCGTGGAGGCCGGGGAGGCGCTGGGGTTTCTGCCCGGCGATCTGGCTGAAAAAATCGACCCGTACCTGCGGCCTTTGTACGACGCGCTGCATGACATGATGCATTTTGAAAAAGCCGCGAGCCTGATGGGCCAGGGCGTCATCGAGGTGGCCCCCATCGCCTTCATGCGGGGCAGGACCTTAAACGACTCCTTCATCATCCTGGACGAGGCCCAGAACACCACGCCCGAGCAGATGAAAATGTTTCTGACCCGCATCGGCTTCAACTCCAAGGCCGTGGTGACCGGCGACATCACCCAGATCGACCTTCAGCCCCCGAAACATTCCGGGCTGATCGAGGCCAGAGACATCCTTTCCGGAATCGATGGAATCGACTTTGCGTTTTTCTCCGAAAAGGACGTCATCCGCCACAAACTGGTCCAGGAAATCATCAAGGCCTATGAAAAATCGGGAAAAAACGCCGCCCGCGAAAGAACGGCCCCATGACCATTTTGATCCGAAACGACCAGACGCGCCTGAAAATCGACCCGGCCCGTGTGGAGGAAAAAGCCGTCGCCATCTTAAACGCCCTGGAGCGCCCGGAGGCCGAGCTGTCCATCCTGATTGTGGACGATGAAAAAATGACGGATTTAAACAGGCGTTACCTGGGCCGGAAGGGCCCGACCAACGTCATCGCCTTTCCCATGCAAGAGGGAAAGTTTTCCGAAATTTCCCCGGATCTCCTGGGCGACGTGGCCATTTCGGCGGACACGGCGGAGAGGGAGGGCGACAGCTCCGGGGCGGGCTTTGAAACGCGTTTCTTTGAGCTTTTGATCCACGGGGTTTTGCATCTTTTCGGATACGACCATGAAAAATCCCGGACGATGGACGAAAAAATGGATCGCAAAGCCCGGGAGCTTTCAACCCTTTTGAACCTTTAAATCAAGAAAGGAGGCAGCCATGCCGGAATTGGCAGTGAATGTCGATCACATCGCGACCCTGAGGCAGGCCCGGGGCGTTTCCTATCCCGAGCCGGCAGCGGCGGCCGCGCTGGCCGAGCTGGCCGGGGCGAACGGCGTCGTGGTCCACCTCCGGGGAGACCGGCGCCACATCCAGGACCGGGATGTGAGGATTTTAAGGCAAACCGTCCAGACCCGCCTGACCCTGGAGATGGCCGCCACCCCTGAAATGCTTGAAATCGCGGTGGACATCCAGCCCGACGCCGTCACCCTGGTGCCGGAAAAAGACGAGGAGATCACCACCGAAGGGGGGCTGGATGTGATCGCCCATAACGTCTCGGACGAGCTGGCGGCCCTGAAAAAGGCGGGGATCAAAACCTGCGTCTTCATCGATCCCGACGTCTCCCGGATCAAGGCCGCCGGGGAGGCCGGGGCCGAGATGGTGGAAATCCACACCGGCGCTTTCTGCGACGCCCAGACCCGGGAGTCGGCGGACCGGGAGCTGGAAAAAATCGCCCGGGCCGCCGAGTTCGCCGTCGGCATGGGCCTTGTGGCCAACGCCGGGCACGGCATCGGGTATGAGACCGTCATGGCCTTCCGGGGCATGGGCATACACGAATTCAGCATCGGGCACAGCATTGTGTCCCGGGCCAGTCTGGTGGGAATGGATCGGGCGGTTCGGGATATGCTGGCGTTGATCGACCGACTTTGATGGCGTCGTAAAAAATCCGATCTACTGCGTTGCGGCGCTTATTTTGAATTGAGGCATACTACCATGTATTGCCTCAATTAAAAATAAGCGCCACGCCTTGTATATCGCATTTTTAACTTAGCCATCCCAAGCGTTTTTAAGAGGTTATCAACTTTGACGGCGTCGTAAAAAATCCGATCTACCGGAGAAAATCACATGCGAATTGTCACCGCCGCGCAGATGCGCGAAATGGATCGATTGACCATTGAGTCCTTTGGAATCCCCGGGAGGGTTCTCATGGAGACCGCCGGCCGGGGCGCCGCCCGGGCGTTCATGGAGCGTTTCCCCAAACCCGCGCGTGAAAACAGCGCCGGGGTTCTGGCCGGAAGGGGAAACAACGGGGGCGACGGCTTTGTCATCGCCCGCCTCCTCCATGAATGGGGGGTGGAGACATCTGTGTGTCTTCTTTCTGAAAAAAAACGCGTGAAAGGAGAGGCGGCGGACAACCTGGCCCTTCTGGAGCCCCTGGGAGTGGAGGTTTTAGAAGCTCCCGACCCGGCGGCGTTCGCCTCGGTGAAAGACCGCCTCGGCCGCCACACGGTTTTCATCGACGCCATGCTGGGAACCGGGCTTTCGTCCGATGTCCGGGGGCTGTTTGAGGAGGCCATCGCCTTTGTCAACTCCCTGAAAAGGCCCGTGTTTTCAGTGGACATTCCCTCGGGGCTGGATTCCGACACCGGCCGGCCAAGGGGCGCGTGCGTCCGGGCCCGGGCCACGGCCACATTCGCCTTTCCCAAAATCGGGCATATTCTTTGGCCGGGCGCCGATTTCTGCGGAAAACTGGAGGTGGTGGACATCGGCATCCCCCGTCATATCGCCGCCCTGGTGAAACCCGACACGCGCCTGACCGACCCGGCGCGTATCCGGTCGTTTTTCTCCCCCAAAGGCGCCGACATTCACAAAGGGGACAACGGCCATGTCCTGGCGCTGGCCGGCTCCCCCGGCAAAACCGGGGCCGCCGCCATGACCGGCGTGTCCGCCATGCGGGCCGGGGCCGGGCTGGTGACCATCGCCGCTCCCCGGGGAGTGAGCGGCGTTTTGGAAACCCTTTCCATGGAAACCATGACCCATCCCCTTCCCGAATCCGAAAACGGCCGCCTGGGCATGGCCGCCTTTGACGAAATCAAAGCGCTTCTTTTGGAAAAAAATGTCCTGGCCATGGGCCCGGGCCTGGGCGCGGACCCAGGCGTCCGCCGACTGGTCCGCCGCCTGGCGGCCGAATGCCCCATTCCCATGGTCATCGACGCCGACGCCCTCAACTGCCTGGCCGGCGACGTATCCATTTTGAGACAAAGCGCCGGGCCGGTGATCCTCACCCCCCATCCCGGTGAGATGGCGCGCCTGATCCAATCCACGACCGCGGACGTCCAGAACGACCGCCTGGGACACGCCCGGGCCCTGGCGGCCGATACGGGCGCCCATGTGGTTTTAAAAGGCGCGAAAACCATTGTGGCCGGCCCGAACGGCCGGGCGCTGATCAATCCCACCGGAAACCCGGGGATGGCCTCGGGGGGCATGGGAGATGTGTTGACCGGCGTCTTGGCCGGCCTGCTTTCCCAGGGCCTTTCGCCCGGGGACGCGGCCGCGGCGGCGGTTTACATCCACGGCGACGCGGCCGACCGCCTGGCGGAAAAAAAGGGGGCCTTCGGCTTTCTGGCCGGGGAGGTGATGGAGGAGATCCCGGGCCGCCTCGACGCCCTGCTTCACCCGCGCGGCCGCCGCCGTGAAAACCGGCGCGTTTTTCAAAAGCGCCGTTAAAGGAATCGCCATGCCCCCACGTGACACGCTGTCCATTGACACCCATGCCCCGGATGAGACCCGAAGACTCGGGGCGCGGGTCGGCGCCCTGGCCCCACCGGGCTCGGTGGTGACCTTAAGCGGGGAAATGGGCGCCGGGAAAACCCGTTTCGCCCAGGGGATGGCCCTGGGCCTCGGCGTTCCAAAAGACTGTTATATCACCAGCCCCACCTACGCCATCATCAACGAATACCCCGGAGACCGGCCGTTTTTTCACTCGGACCTCTACCGGGTCTCAGACCCGTTTGAGCTGGAATTAATCGGTTTTTATGAAAAAATCGAAAAAAACGGGGTAACCGCCGTGGAATGGCCCGAACGGCTGGGGGATTTTCCCCTCGCCTGTCATCTGGACGCGCGGATCAAAATCACGGGTGAAAAATCCCGTCGTTTTATTTTTTTTTTTAATGGACAGGGTTGGAAAAATCTGTTACAAAGTCTAACCCAATATGCGAAAGGCGTTTAGCGCGTTTCCGTCCCCTTTTTTCCGGGTCGGGTTTTCCCGGGTCGGGCGAAATCCATCAAAACTGAAAGGCCCGGCTCCAGGCAATCTACAATCATAACGAGGTAACAATGGCTCTTTTTGTTCAAAAATACGGCGGCACATCAGTGGCGGACATCCAGCGGATCACCCATGTCGCTGAGCGCGTCCTGAAAACCTATAAGCAGGGCCACGATGTGGTGGTGGTGCTGTCCGCCATGGCGGGAGACACAGACAAACTTCTGGACATGGCCAGAGAGGCCGCCACATGGAGATCGGCCAAAAGAGAGCGCGACGCGCTGGTGTCCACCGGCGAGCAGAAGACTGTGGCCCTTCTGGCCATGGTGCTGGCTTCCATGGGATACAAGGCATGCTCGCTTTTGGGATTTCAGGCCGGGATACAGACAGACGGCGACCACGGCAACGCCCGGATCATGTCCATCGACACCCGGCGCATTGAGGCGCTTTTGAAAGAACGCAACATCGTCGTGGTGGCCGGCTTCCAGGGCATCAACCCCGAAGGGGACATCACCACCCTGGGACGCGGAGGCTCGGACACATCGGCTGTGGCCATCGCCTCAGCGCTCAACGCCGATATGTGCGAAATTTACACGGACGTAAATGGAATTTACACCGCCGACCCCAATATATGCCGGAGGGCGAAAAAACTCAGTTCCATCTCGTATGACGAGATGCTCAACATGTCAAGTCTTGGGGCCAAGATTCTGCAAATCCGTTCCGTCGCTTTCGCAAAAAAATATAACGTCCCCGTTCATGTCCGATCATCATTTTCTGAGGAGGAAGGAACCATGGTTGTAAGCGAATCCACGAACCCCGAAATGGAAAAACTTTCGGTGTCCGCCATCACCCACAGCCGGGATGAGGTTCGGATCACTCTGGAAGGGGTTCCCGACGAGCCCGGAATGGCGGGAAAAATATTCTCGGAGCTGGCGGACAAGTCCATCTCGGTGGATATGATCATCCAGAATACCCGGGCCGGGGAGGCGACGGATCTCACCTTTACGGTTTCCACTGAAAATTTTGATCAGGCCCTGGAAATGGGCAAAAAAGTGGTCCGGGAAATCAACGCCAAGGATATTTTCTACGACAAAAACATCGCCAAGGTGTCGGTGATCGGCATCGGGATGAAGGAAAATTCCGGGGTGGCGGCCAATGTGTTCAACGCGCTGGCCAAAGAAAACATCAATATCCTGATGATCAGCACGTCCGAAATCCGGATTTCCTGCGTCATTGAGGAAAAATACGTGGAGCTTGCGGTTCGCATTCTTCACTCGGCGTTTGATCTGGACGAAGAATGATGGCGGAGCCCCAACAAAAGGGACATGCGGTTTTTTAACCGGGAGCAGTCGGTCTTTGCGCTGCTCGCCGCCATCGTGGTCCTTTGTGTGATCGCGTATCGAATCGCCTCCTTTTTTTAAGGAGGCGATTTTTTTTTAGGGTTCGCTCAAAAATCAGTTTACAATTTTGATAAACCCGTAAAAAATCACGGGACAGCGTCGTAAAAAATTCGATATACAAGGCGTAGTGGTTATTTTTGGGCGAGCCCTTACCCCAACGCCCGCCCGATTTCCTCCGCGACCCGGTCGGCCGCGCGGCCGGGGTCCCGGGCGTCGCGTATGGGTCGGCCGATCACCAGGTGATCCGAGCCGTCCCGGACCGCGTCAAAGGGCGTGGCCACCCGTTTCTGGTCCCCCCGGCTCACGCCCTCCCACCCGGGCCGAATGCCCGGGGTCACCGCCTGAAAGCCTTTTCCAAACGCTTCCTTCACCTTTTTCACCTCCAGGGCCGAGCATACCACCCCCGCGCACCCGGCCTTGTGAAACTCCCCCGCCCTTTCCAGGACCAGGGCCGAGGCGTCCGGAAGCCCGGCCGCCCGCAGGTCTTCGTCCGAAACACTGGTGAGCGCGGTCACCCCCAGCACCCCCACGCGGCCATCGGCGCCCCTCACGGCGGCCTTTGCCATCCGGCGGGACTCGCCGAAATGAACGGTGGCGAAATCCGCCCCCAGGGCGGCCACGCGCCCCATGGCCTTGAACACCGTCTCCGGGATGTCGTGCAGTTTCAAATCCAGGAAAATTTTCGCCCCGCCCGCCGAGCGGACCGCCTCCACAATGCCCGGGCCTTCCTGGATAAAAAGCTCCAGCCCCACCTTGAACATGCCCACCCTGCCTTTTAAAAGCCCGGCGAGCCTCAGCGCCTCGTCCTTTGAAGGGACATCCAGGGGAAACACGATGAAATCCTTTGCCTGCCTCATGAAAAACTCCTTAAACGCCCTCGCCAATCGGGCCTGTCCGTGTGAAAATGTCGAAGGGAAGATTAACACAAATGGGGCCGACTTGCAAACGCTCAAATGAAGTCTGTCAAATGAACTTCGGGCCGGTTCCGGACCGGGGAATGAAAGGGGCCGGCGGGTCGGGGAGCCTAGCGAACAGACCCCGCGACGCCGGCCGGCGCGGCATGGAATTCGGGGAAAGGCTATTGAATCAAACCCTCGAACGTCTCCACATCCGACGAGGACATGGAATAATTCCGCACGGTTCCCTTTTTGTCGAAGAACACCACCAGCTCCTTCTTTTTGCCTTTTTTCCCGGAATCAAATAAACCCACCACGGGAATATAACTGGTCGCCTTCAGCCTTGTCTTGAAAAACTCGTAATGCCAGATGATGTTGCCGCTGTCCGTGAAATTGGTCCTGATGGGGTCCCCGAACATGGCCCTGATCTGGGGCTGGGTGGTCACGCCCCTTTTGATTTTCTGACCAATGGAAGACTGATTTTCAAATTTCAACGCTTTGTTTCCGCCGCTGGCGCATCCGATGAAGGCGCAGCAGATCAACATAATCAAAAAAACATACCCCATTCTTTTCATTTTAAATTCTCCTTTCCATCTCATTGTCCTGGCATGATTCGCGTTTTTTGACAACCCCTTGTTTGCCTCCTTTGAATGATTTCCTCCTTTCTTTATTTTCTGAAACAGATTTTTTTTGAGGGATTCAATTTTTTAAATTCCAAGATGACTGGCATCATCTTCAATTTTATGAATTTTATCAAGGAGTTTGATGGTAAAAATAAGGAAAATAAGAAAAAAATGTCAAAAAAAGAATGGACGGCGCCAAAATTTCTTCTTGCACGCGCGGGGGAAACGTTTCAGTTCCAAAAGGTCATGGGCGAGTCAAAATTCAGAGAGGTGGCTGTTTCTGATGGGTCAGCGCTGATTTCGCGGCGACAGAGCGCCGCCGGCATCCAGGGCCTCAAGAAGGCCGACGGCCTCGGCGTTTCCTTTTTTGATCAGGTTTCGAAGGGCGCGCCGGATGATCCACCGTCGGATCCGGCCCGCGTCTCTGGACCATCTTTTAAGGGTCTCCATCCCAATGCGCTCATTGTCTTTCAAAATATCGTTCATGGCGTTGGCCACGGATTTTTGGACAAACCGGGACGGATCGTCTTTTAAATTCTCCAGTATCTCAAGAACCGGCGCCGGATCCGCGACAAACACGTCCAGTTTCCCGGCCCATGGCAGACGGGGGCGCGCGCCCTCGCTTGACAATCTTCTCACATGAACGTTTTCATTTTTCGACCAGGATCTCATGACCGCCAGGGTCTTTTGCGGATATTTTTCAATAAAGGGCCGGACGCAATATTCCCCGGTGTGTCTTTTGGTGATTTCCTCAATGGCCTCAATGGACTTTGAGTAATGACGAATCCCATATTTCTCCACATATTTCGCGATGGGCATGATCCAGTAGCCCTCCGTGAACATGCCGGTTTCCTTTAGATTTTCAGGCCCCAAAATCGCCGTGAGAATCTCCAGCGCCCGGGGGTAATCCTTTGGCAGCTCATCCCGAAGCGCGTCCGCGATCCGCTCCACCCTGGCTTTCAGCTCCAGGCCCCTCACCCCGTCCTCAACGGTTTGAACAAACCGCTTTGAGTCAAAATCGGGAAAGACCTTTTGAATTTTTTCAGCCAGCGTCATGGCCAGATCTTTGTCAAACCAGTCTTTGAGCTTTCGACGCGCCACGATTTTTTGCCTCCATACGTTCCAGAATATCCTGGGCCGGAGTCTTAAAAAGGGACCGGCCAAGCGAGAAAAGCGGCTCCCGGTCAAACATGATTCGCCTGTCCCCGGCGGATCCTTCCGGCCGGGGAAGAAAATAAAAGGGGCCAGCGGATGCGGATTGCCTTTTATTGGAGGGCGCGCTTTTCCAGGGCATTGTCCGCCACCTGGCGAACGTCGCCCACGCATCAGCGGCCTCTTGGATTTTTGACGGCGCATTGACATGCGCCGGCCTTCTTTTCGGACAAAATTTTCTCCAGTATGGTGGACCTGCCGTGGAGCCCGACATCTTTCCGAATGTCGGACGCGGTGTGCCCGAAACAGTGACAGATCATCTCTTCCATAGGATTTTCTCCGGCATTCCGACAAAAATATTCCTTCTTGACCGCCCCTGCCGTCAAAAAACCACACTGCGGCAGATCGGATTTTTTACAACGCCATCAATCTTGATAAACTCGTAAAAAAGCTTGGGATGGCTAAGTTAAAAATTCCATATGCTAAAATTTAAGCCACAAGGCGTAGTGGTTATTTTTAATTGAGGCAATACATGTAGTATGCCTCAATTAAAAATAAGCGCTGCAACGCCGTAGATCGGATTTTTTACAACGCCATCAATCTTATCGTCGGAAACCTTGCTCTAAAACAAAATACTGGGGGCTCAGCTCCGCAAGGGGCTCGCGGAGTTTCGCCAGCTCCCGCTCCGGGCCGTGAACCTCCAGTCGAACGAGATCGGCGATCTTGAGCGCCTCGGCAAGCAGGGCGCCCACATTGTCCAGATGCGCCAGCAATCCTTCGGCGTCCTCATACCCTTCCCTGCAATGGACCTGATCCCCGTCAAAACTGAAACCGTAGTACAGGCATTTCGGCTCGGTTTCGGTTTTTTTGATAAATTCCTCACAGTTCTTTTTAAACACGTCCAGTTGACCTTCGTGAACTTTGAAATAAGGCGCGATGGTGCAGCATCTGTCCTGGGTGGTCATGGCGCTTCCCTCCTTTTGGGGTTATGGGAAAAAAAAGAAAAAGGGGACATACGGAAAAGAACGAAGACAAGGGCAGGTCAATCATGCTCTCTTGGCTTTGCAATGTACAACCTTTGTTTTGAAATGTCAAACTTGACGGCATCGTAAAAA
Source organism: Candidatus Desulfarcum epimagneticum (assembly GCA_900659855.1). Lineage (NCBI taxonomy): Bacteria > Pseudomonadati > Thermodesulfobacteriota > Desulfobacteria > Desulfobacterales > Desulfobacteraceae > Candidatus Desulfarcum > Candidatus Desulfarcum epimagneticum. The sequence goes on along the minus strand of CAACVI010000052.1, from coordinate 36,302 downwards.
AATAGCGCTTGACTTTTTCCGTGAAATGAAGTCCCATCCCCCCATGCGAAGTCGAAAATCCATCCCGTTCCCGCTGGTCAATTTAAGCGTTTGCCTGGGCCTGTTCCTGGTCCTTTTCCTGGGGGCGTGCGCGGGGAACCGGGGCAAAAATATCATCTGGCACCAGCATTACGAGCCGGCGGAGGACGCCGCCACGCTTTCAACGGCGCGCGACATGCTGGCCGAGGCCGAACGCCTGATGGGAAAGCCGGCCCTGCCGGTCCGGAAAATCCACATCCGGCAAAGCGCGATCAAAAAAGAGCCGGCCCTTCTGTCCCGGGCCGACATCTTATCCTGGGACATCCTGCGCCATGAATCTCAGGCGAAGGCGCCTCAAAAAATCCCCCCCGCCAGGGAACAGTTTGAAATCATCGAACGCCTCAACCGGGTCATCGCCGCCGCCGCCTCCCTGGAGCGGGGGCGAAAAATCCTGGAGATGAGATTCCCCGGCGCCATTTTGCCCATGCCCGAAAAAATACACAAAACCGAAGGGTTCGAGTTGTGCGAAATCCTTGACGCGGCCGCCGGTTCCTTTGTGGTGTATGTGGCGCCCGCCCGAAATGATCCCATGTTTTTTTTCAAGCTCGGCCACGAGATCTGCCACATGACCAACCCCTACGTCTATGACTGGCATATTGAGGGGCTGTGCCACTATTTCGCCGAGCATATGGGGCGGGTGAAAGACGTGGACACGGGCTTTTTTCAGCGGACGCTTTCCAAAAGACAGGACCGGGAGCCCTACTCGGCGTCCTACCTGATGATCCGGGACCTGGCGAGGCAAACCGGGGATTCGGTCTGGCGGCTGTTTGATTTCGCGGCTCCCTGGGAGCCCGGGGGAAAAGGGGAGGACGGGAAAAAAATGTTCATCGATATCCGGTCATGGCTTCAGACCCTGGAGCCGGAAAAACGAGACCCGGCGGCCCGGACCATCCGGAGATGGGCCGGGCCGTTGAAAAGAATCGGGATGACCAACCGATTCGTGGTTCCTTAAACAGCGTTATTCGCCGTTATTTCCTGTTTCGCGCCTTTTCCATACCCCCGTAAACCAGCGCCGAAAACTCGGCCTCGGGGTAATAATGGCGGTTCCAGTCGGTGACGCCGCGCTTGAGCATCCTGCGGTTCACCGGCCGATGGTCCCTTTCGTATTTTTCCGCGAGCGGGGCGATGATCCGCCCGGCCAGAAGCGTTTTAAACTCCCCGAATTCTTTCATATAGGGAACCTCATGGGCGATCCCCGCCTTTTTTGCCCGCTCAATGAGCGCCGCCGTGTTTTTTTCAAGGGCGGCGGCCGCCTCCAGGAAACACACGATCTCTATCCCTGTGGCGCCGATCCTTAAATCCCCGTCCCTTCCATGCGGCGGCTCGGCCCCGGAGGCCAAAGTCAGCCGGGCGATGGGATAGTAAAGGCCCATCATCCGCCTGATCCGGTGAAACAGGCTGAGTTTCGCCAAATCGCCGCTGTGAAAGGCCCGGTCGAACAGCTTCAATTTTTTCAACTCTTTTAAAAGCCGCTCCGGGCTCTTTTCGTCCAGATAGGGTTTGAAAAGCGAATCCGCCATCCGGGCGACGGCCAGAAGCGCGGCCTTGTCCTCCTCGGGCATGGCGCCGCGGGTTTTAAAGTCAAACACCAGCCTGGCGTCTTTCCGGTCCCGGGAGGGCTCCATGAAAAACCCCAGGGGAACGCCGTTATGCGTCCGGTTGGAAATGAGCGCCACATCAAAGGCCGGGGAGACCAGCCGGGGGTTGATCTGAAAGTAAATATCCCCGGTGTGGGTGAATATTTTCACGAAACGGTTGAGCCGGACCCCGGCGATTTCGGTTTTGCCCTCGTTTTCCCCGGCGGCGTTTAAGTAAGGCGCGATTTTTTTCAGAATAAAACGCTTCATGATGCCCGATGGGGCGCTTCCGTCCAGGTCCAAATCTCCCACAAGGCCCACCATGACGTTTTGGGCCAGGGAGGGGTTTTCAATGTCGAACCCGGCGCCTGTGATCTCCAGTTTCAAAAGCTCCCGGCTCAAGTCAAAGCGGCCCGGGGCCGATTCTTCCATGACGTCCCGGGCCACAACCGCCGAAAGCCCCAGATCGGCGTAAACCGACGCTCTTTTTTCCGAAATGAAATAGGGTCCTTTGACCCATCTGGCCGGATTGATGACCCAGCGTTTTGAAATTTTGACCCGGGACGCCGTCGCGCTCATCCGCAGGCGGTTTTCAACCGGCTCCAGACTGATTTTTTCCACCAGGTAATGGGTCCCCGGGGTTTTTCGAAAAACGGCCTCCCGAACCTTTCGGGATTCCTTTTCATGAATTTTTTCCAGTATCCGGTTGGCGATTTTCTGAACCGACCGGATGTTTAAAATGATCCGCAAGTCCAGGGGGCCCTCGGCGCCCCCGGTTCCGGAAAAGGCGTCGCTGTCCGCCTTGAATTTTCCTGAAACCAGGCTTTGGACATAGTCCTTTGTCCGGACCCCGTCGCCCGCCGCCATCTTTAAAAAAGTCTGGTCCATCTCCCTGAAGTACACCGGCTCGAAATCCCAGGCCTGGATATCATTTCGAACCCCCATGATCTCTTTGACCAGGACCCGGGGATTGATGGCGAAGTCGATCTTGCCATGCTCCGCGTCAAAGGAGATGTCCATCCGCTCGCCGCCGGGGGGTTTGTCCGCCAGCATGGACGCCGCCGATTTCATCAAAAGCATGCGGGCGAAATCAAACAGGAAATGCCCGTGCCGCCGCTTGTTTGAAAAAACCATCCGGTCGCTTCCCGAAAAAAGAGAGACATAGGCCACGTCCAGGCTCGCCACATTGCCGTCTTTCATCCAGAGACGCAGGGCCGCCTCAAAGGGAACCGAAGAGCCGCCAAAGGCCCTGGCCCGGATCGGTTTTTCCGCCACGTCCCGGCCCTTCGCGGCCATGGACAGAATCCGACCGATGTCCAGGCTCAAGGCCCCCCTCACGATAAAACCCGGCAGATGGGGGGCCAGAACCGCGTCCAGGGAGGAAAAAAGGCTCTGCCCGTCCACCTTGACATGCCGGTAATACCGGATCGCCTGGTCGATGGCCCTCTGGCTCACGAGCTTTTCCGCAAAGGGAAGACCGGGGGCGTCTCTCCCCCCCCGGGCGATGGCCGCCTCCAGCTTGATCCTTTGATTCAAATCATCGTAAAACCGCTCCGCCTCGTTCCGGGCTTCCTTTAAAACCCGGTCATGGGTCTTTTTCGGCCAGGCTTTGAACAGCGGGTTTCGAACGCTCAGCTCGGATCGGGCCCGGGCCTCCATCCGGGCGCTGAAGGTCTCCATGTCCCTTCGCCGGGGCCCGGGAGGCGATTCGGGAAAACCGATCACGGACCGGCGCCGCTCGATAAAGGCGTCCAGGTCCTTTTGAAAGGCCCCGATATCGGCGTATTTCGGATACTGCTTTTCGCGGGCCTTTTTTAAAAACGCCGCGTCCCGGTCGGTTTTTTTCCGGGCCTCCTCCAGCCAGGCTTTGCCGGGTTTCCCCACGCCGGCCTCAATGCGAAAGGCCGGCTGTCCCCGGAACAGCGCCGGGGCGAAGCGCCACATACGGAAATCCGCCAGCGGCGAGAATTTTCTCAAATCCCCAAACGCCTTCAAGTCCAGCTTCACGCTGACCGCGCCTTCTCGAAAAATCAGCCCCCTGTTTTCAATAAAGGCCGAAATCCGGTCTTTTAAGTCCTTGCCGGACGCGTCCCTGCCCTTTCCCTCGTAAAGAAGGTATCGGGCCAGGCCCGTCTCGGTCAAAAGAACCGACAAAAAGTTCGTGGCCACCCTCGCCGCCTGGAGATGGCTGTGGCCGTCCAGTTTCAATTCCACAATTTGAAGCCTCAAATACCGGGTCCTGGCCGTCATCTTCGCCGAGGGAAAGGAGATGGCCGCCATGAAATCATGTCGCGAGGCCCCGGCGCCGGAATCGCCCTTCCCGCCGCGCAAAATCCCCGCCGGAATCTCAATGATCCCGGCCACGACCGCCAGGCGCCGGACGGGGTCCAGATCCAGCCGGAAAATCTCTTTGACCACGGATCCTTTGCCCAGGGCCAGGGACTTGATTTCCTTCTCCAATATCCGGGCGGGAATGTTCAAAAGCGCCGCGGGCTCCGAGGCCCCTGGGTTTTCGGCCGTTTTGACCCCCCGCCGGGCGGCGTGACCCGAAACGGAGGAAAAAACAAAGACCGTCAGAAGCGCCCAAAAAACAATGCGTTTAAATATCATGGCCTTTCTCCTTTGCGTTTGTCTGGTTTGCCCATATCAATGGCCCGGCAAAACGCCCGGATCAAAACAAGCGATACTGCGTCTGCCTGGGCGCTTTGTTTTTGTCCCCGAACACATCCACGTCCCGCCGGAGCCCCTCGTCAATCTCCGAGACAAAACCCGAGCGTTTCGCCGAAACAAGGCGGCCGCGGATCATTCTTCTTTCAGCGTGGGACAGATACAGCTCCTCCCCGGCCCGGGTCATGGCCACGTAAAAAAGGCGTCTTTCCTCGTCCAGCCGGTCCCGGCGCTCATCCGGGCCTTCGTCTTCCCCGGCCCTTTCAAAGGGCGCCAGCCCCATCTCGCAGCCCGCGATGAACACCACGGGAAACTCAAGGCCCTTGGAGGCGTGCATGGTCATCAGCGATATGGCCTCGGCCCGTTTGTCAAAGACATCCGAATCGGTCTCAAGGGCCAGGGAATCGAGAAAATCCCGGGGAGAGCCGTTCGCCGACCGCGCGGTCTCAATGAGTCTCTCAAAGCCCTCCCGGGTCTTGGGGTCGCTTTCAAGGGAAGGCTCCCATTTTAAAAACGCCGCCAGGCGATGGAGCCGGTCTGAAATGGAAAGGCCGGACATCTCCCGTCTGAGGCCCTCGATTCTTTGAAAAAAAGCCGTCAGTTTGTACTGGGCCGCCTTTCCCATCCCGGGAAGGGGAAGACGGGCCGCCTGTCTTATGGCCTCTGAAAGGCCAAGGCCCTTTTGATAACGCCACATTTTAAACGCCCGGGCGGTTTTGGCGCCCACTCCCGATTTGGACCTGGAAAAAACCGCCTCCATGTCCAGGACCGGCGCGCAGTCGTGGACCCATTTGAAAAGACAGATCAAAGGCGCCAGGTCTTTTTTGAAAAAAGCGTCTTTTTTGCTCAAAAGCCGGCAGGGCATTCCGGAGCGGTCAAACGCCTTTTTGATCTCCAGCCCCTGGGCCGCGGTCCTGAAAAGAACCGCGAAATCCGAAAAACCCCGGTTCCCGGCCGGAACGGCGCCGTCGGCCCGTCCGGAGTCCAGGGAGAAAAAACCGGACCCCCCGGTCATCCGCTCGATGGCGGCCACGATGGCCTCGGCCTCGGCCTTTTCGGTCCGGGTCCTGATGATCCCGACAGGGGCCCCCCCGGCGAGATCGGACCACACCTTCGGCGCCGACGGGTCGAAACGGCGCTTCTCAATGACCTTGAACGCGGCGTCCAGGATGGTGGGCGTGGAGCGGTAATTCCGGTCAAGCCCGGCCCTGGTGGCTTCGGGGTAATCCTTTAAAAACCGTTTGAGATAGCCGGGGCTCGATCCCCGGAAACCGTAGATGGACTGGTCGGGATCGCCGATTAAAAAAACGCTTTTCCCGGGCGGGGCCAGAAGCCGGATGAGCCGGTACTGGGCGAAATTCAGATCCTGGCATTCGTCCACCAGAATATGGGCGAAGCGTTTTTCACAGGCGTCCCGGACGTCCGGGCGGGATTCAAACAGCCGGCAGGTTTCGAAAATAAGGTCTTCATAGTCCCACAGAAGCTGGGAGGAAAGCAGGTCCTGGTAGGCGCGATACACCGCGAAAAGCTCCGCCGGGTCCATTCCCCGCGCCGCGTTTCGCAGATCGCTTTCGGGAAACAAAAGGGCCTGCTTGGCCCGGGCGACGCCGTCGGCCAGTTCGTCCGCCCGGGAAGACACGTCAAACCCCTTTTCGGCGGCCATGGCGGCGGCGTCCGCCACCAGGGAAAGACGCTCCCTTTCGTCGATGATGGAAAACCGGCGCCCGTCCCCGTCGTCTTTCGCCGCGCTTTGAAGGACATCGAGGCAAAAGGAATGGAAGGTGGCCGCGCAGGGCGGCGTCTTTAGATGGGGAATCATGCGGGCGATGCGCGCCTTCATCTCGGCGGCGGCCTTCTGGGTGAAGGTCACCGCCAGAATGCTTTGGGGCGCCACCCCTTTCTCTTTGATGAGATAGGCGATCCGGCCCGCCAGCGCCCGGGTTTTGCCGGTCCCGGGGCCGGCGGAGACCCGCATGGGGCCCGGGGCGGCGCGGACAATGGCCTTCTGCCGGGCGTTGAAGACCGGCTCGGGCGCGTCCGCGGGCTTCGGGGTCCGGGGTTTTTTGGGGGGCGGGGCCGCCGGTTTTTTCAAGGCGCCCGGCTTTTTGGAGGCGGCCGGGGATTTCGGGGGCGGCCCCATTTCAAACAGGGTCCTTTGGCCGAACAGCGCCTCTCTTTCCCCGGGTTTAAAAATCTCCACCGTCCCGAACTCCCCGTCATAGCCCCCCAGGACCCGGATATTTCCCTCCCTCATCCTGGAAACCGCCTCCCGGAGAGGCAAAATCCCGGATTCCGCCAAAGCGTCCAGGGGAAGGGAATGCAGGATGGGCAGCTCGGGGCCCAGGTTTCTTAATACCGACATGTAGGCCCGCTGAACCTTTTTGGAGCCCGGCCCGACTTTAAATATTTCCGACAGGATGTCCGTGAGCGGAACGATGGATTGGTAGGAATGGCGTTTCCGGGGCGTTTGTCCCAAGGGCCGGTCGGCCAGATCATCCACCCGCCGAAGCACTCCCAGGGTCAGGGGCTTTCCGCACCTGGGGCACACATCGCCCAGCTTTCGGGTCTCATCCGGGGACAGGCGGACCCCGCAGGCCCGATGGCCGTCCAGGTGGTATTTGCCCTCCTCGGGATAAAACTCCAAAGTGCCCAGGAAACGGCCGGGGTCCCCGGTTTTCATGGCGGACACGATATCGTCGTAATCCAGATCCGCGTCAAACAGATTGGCCTCCCGGCCCAGCTTCATGGGGGAATGGGCGTCGGAGTTGGACACCAGGGTCAGCCCGTCCAGCGCCGACACCCGCCAGTTCATGGGAGGGTCTGAGGAAAGGCCCGTCTCCAGGGCGAAAATATGGGGGGTCAAATCCCCGAAACACTCCTCGATGGAGTCAAACCCGGACTTGGACCCGAACAGGGAAAACCACGGGGTCCACACATGGGCCGGAATGAAAAATCCCCTGTCCGTGGTCTCCAGCATGATCTCCAGAAGGTCCCGGGCGTCCAGACCCAGTATGGGGCGGCCGTCGGAACGCAGGTTGCCGATTTTATCCAGCCGGGCGTTTAACGCCTCGGCCTCCCGGGTTCCCGGCGCCAGGATCAGGTTGTGATTTTTGCGGACCGCGCCGTTTTTTTTGTAGATATTGCTGATCTCAACCGACAGGACAAAACGCGTCTTTCCCCGGCACGAGGCCGGGACGCGCGCGTCGCACGCCTTTTCAAGGCTTTCTTTCAGCTTAAACAGGCCCGGCTCGGCGGGCTCAAGCTTTTCGCGTATCTCCTCCATCCACTGGGGGCAGGTGAAGTCCCCGGTTCCCACCACCGCGATCCCCTTCATCCGGGCCGCGATGTACAGGTTCTCCAGATCCAGGTTTTTGGAGGTGGCCCGGGAAAACTTCGAATGGACGTGAAAATCCGCGATAAATCTCATATGGCGCTGGCCCCTCCGTCCACAGGAAGCGTCTGCCCGGTGATGAAATCCGACGCGGCGGAGCAAAGAAACAGAACCGGCCCCACGATGTCGGCGGGATCGGCGACGCGGCCCAGGGGGATGGTTTTGACGATCTGGTCATGGATCTCGGGGTTGGACCAGAACGGGGCGCTGAAACCGGTTTTGACCATGGCCGGCGCCACGGCGTTCACCTGGGCGCCGAAGGGCGCCAGCTCCTGGGCCATGACCCGGGTCATCATCTCGATGCCGGCCTTGGCCACGCCGTAGATGCCCATGGCCGGGGCCGAGCGGCGCGCCGCCAGGGACGTGATGCCCACGATTTTCCCCTGTTTTTGCTCCCGCATGAGCCGGGCCGCCTCCCGGGCGCACAGAAACGCGCCGGTGAGGTTGGACTCGATGATCTTGTTCCACAGGGAGACCTCGGCGTCGGAAAGGCCCGTGATGATGTTCATGCCCACATTGTTGATGAGAATGTCCACCCGGCCGAAGGCGTCTTTGACCCGGGCGAACAGCGCTTTGACGTCGTCCTCCCGGGCGATGTGGGCCGCGGCGGAAAGAAGATCAGGACTTTCGCCCAGCTCGGAAACCGCGGCGTCCAGCCCCTCCTGTTTTCTTCCGCATATCGCCACCCTGGCCTTTTCAGCCATCAGGGCCCGGGCGATCTCAAGACCGATTCCCCGGCTTCCCCCGGTGACCACCGCCACTTTTCCCTCCAGACCATACGACATTTCGCTCATAACACGCCTCCTGACCCCCTCTTTGACGAAAGATAAACAAATTCCCCGATATTGGGGTTGCATACCGGGATGTTTTGGGATATAAACGCACACGTTTGACAGCGTCGTAAAAAATCCGATCTACTGTGTTGTAACGCTTAATTTTTAGTTAAGGCATACTACATGTATTGCCTTAACTAAAAATTAAGCGCCACGCCTTGTATATCGAATTTTTTACGACGCTGTCCTGTAATTTTTTACGGGTTTATCAAAAATCTTAGCGTATAAATTTTTTACGGCGCTGTCTGATTTAAAAAACCAAATCACGTTTTAAAAAATAGTAGAAGAGGCTCAACGTGTCAACGATAGTTATGGTGGCCAAGCTTTTTGCGATCATCCTGGGAGCTGTTTTGCTGGGAAATCTTTTCCTGGACGAAGTCAAAAAGTCCCGGACCCCGGGCGCCCGGCGCCGCTCCCCTTATCTGTCTCTCCCCGGAATCCTGGTCATCGCGGTCATCGCCATCCCGGTGGCGCTGTGGCTCATCTCGGGGGGGAAATGACCCCATCGGACCCAAACGAATCATGCTGACCGAACTGGAAAAAAAAATCATCGCGTCCCTCCAGGACGACATGCCCGTCTCCTCCCGGCCGTACAAAAAAATGGCCGACCGGCTGGGGATTGAGGAAGCCCTTTACCTGGAAACATTAAACGGCCTTTGCCAAAGGGGCGTGATCCGCCGCTTCGGGGCCACCATCCGCCACCAGAAGTCGGGATTTTCCTCAAACGCCATGGTGGCCTGGCGGATTGAAGAGGACCGTGTGGAGGAGGCCGGGGAAAAAATGGCCGCCTTCGCCGAGGTTTCCCACTGCTACCGCCGGAATCCGTCGCCGTCGTGGCCCTACAACCTGTACACCATGGTCCACGCCGGGAGCGAGGCCGACTGCGAAAAAACCGCCGAGAAAATGTCCCGGGCCGCCTCGGCCGACGATTACCAGATCCTTTTCAGCCGAAAAGAGCTGAAAAAGACCTCCATGATCTATTTCCCCGACGCCGTCCGGCCCCCTGAAGAGATTTAAGGGAAACGGGCCGGAACTCTTCCATGATTCGAGACGTTCCCCATATTCTTTTCGTCAATCCCTGGATACACGACTTCGCCGCCTACGATTTCTGGGCAAAGCCCCTGGGGCTTCTTTCCCTGGCGGCCATCGCCCGGCGTCACGGGTTTCAGGTCTCTTACATCGACTGCCTGGACCGGTTTCACGCGCGGGCCCCCCTGTCCGACCCCCGGGCCCGCTTCGGCCGGGGCCCCTATCTCAAAACCCCCATCGCCAAACCCCCGGGCCTTGAAAACATTCCCCGGACATTCTCCCGCTACGGGATCAAAAAAAGATGGCTGTCCCGGGACTTGGACGAGATGCCCAGACCCGACCTGATCATGGTCACCTCCATGATGACCTACTGGTATCCCGGGGTTTTTGAGACCATCTCCGCCGTCCGGGAAAAATTTCCCGGCGTCCCCACGGCGCTGGGGGGCGTGTTCGCCACCCTGCTCCATGAGTTCGCCGTCGAAAAATCAGGCGCCGACCGGGTCTTCGCCGGGGAGGGGGAAAAAGCGCTTTTGGAAATCATCGGCCGGGAAACCGGCTTTTCGGTCTCTCCCCGGTTTGATTTTGACGACCCCGACGCCTTTCCCCGGCCCGCCTTCGACCTCCAGAACGCCGTGGGCTATGTCCCGCTCCGGACCTCCTCGGGATGCCCCTTTTCCTGCCCCTACTGCGCCTCGGGCATTTTAAATCCCCGGCGTTTTTTCAAAAGCCCCGGGGCGGTGGTCGACGAAATCGCCTTCTGGAGACGGACATGGGGAGTCGAAGACTTCGTCTTTTACGACGACGCCCTTCTGGCGGACTCCGGGACCCACGCCGCGCCCCTTTTTGAAACCATTATCCAAAAAACCCCGGGCCTTCGTTTCCACACCCCCAACGCCCTGCATGTCCGGGAAATCACGGACAAGATCGCCGCGCTCATGTTCAGGGCCGGCTTTAAGACGCTTCGCCTGGGATTTGAGACGGCCGAAAGGGACGGGCCGGGGAGATTCGACGGCAAAACATCGTCCGCCGAGCTGGTCTCGGCGGTGTCGTCGCTGAAAAAAGCCGGGTTTGAGGCGAAACAGGCGGGGGTTTACCTCCTGGCCGGCATGCCCGGTCTGGACATGGACTCGGTTTTTCGCTCCATCGAAGTGGTCAAGGCCGCCGGCGCGACCCCCATCCCCGCCTATTATTCCCCCATCCCCCGCACCCGGATGTGGGAAAAAGCCCAAAAAGCGTCCCGGTACGATCTTGAGGCGGACCCTGTGTTTTCCAACAACGCCCTTTTGCCCTGCCGGACCGAAAATTTTTCGTGGGAGGACCTGACGCGCCTGAAAAACCGATGCAAGACTTAAGCCCCCGAAGCGGGGCCAAAAAACTGTTGATATTTTTAAAATTTTGGCCTATGGTTCCAACCCGGACCATCGGGGCGACCCATCGCCGAAACGGCCGAAACGGAAAGGAGAGCCACATTGATTGAGATCATATCCCTGGAAGGGGAAGAAAAAAATATTCGGACCCTGGCGGCGCCGATTTCCCAGGACCGGGACATCCATGAAGACCCGATCATCCTCTCCCTGGCGGAGCGGGCCAAAAAAATGCCTGAATTTTCAGGAAAGAAAGAAGAAGAGATCATCCTTTATCCCGGGAACGAAAGCCCGTTTGAAAGGGCGCTTCTGATCGGCATGGGCAAGGCCGACGATATCTCATGCGAAGACCTTCGGGCTTTTTCCGGAAAAGCGGTCCGGAAATGCGTGGAAATGGGCCTGGATCACGCGGCCCTGGCCGCGCCGTCGCCTGAAAAGACAGGCCCCGAAAACGCCCGGCTCGCGGACATCGACATGGCCGCGGCCATGGCCCAGGGCGCTGTTCTGGGCAACCATATCTTTGATCGCTACAAGGAGAAAAAAGAGAAAAAACCCCTTGGGTCCGTCTTTCTTCCGGCCTCCCCCCAAAACGCCGGGGCGATGAAAAAAGCCGTCCAAAGGGCGGAGATCGTGTGCAAAGGGACCCTTCTGGCCCGGGAATGGGTCAGCATGCCCTCCAACGATAAAAAACCGGCCGAGCTGGCCAAAATCATGGCCCGGGCGGCCCGGGGAAAAAACATCAAGGTGACGGAGCTGACCGGGACGGGCCTGGCCGAGAGAGGAATGAACGCGCTTCTGGCCGTGGCGAAGGGAAGCCGGAGCGGGCCCCGTATGCTGGTCATGGAATACCGGCATGAAAAGGCCCGGCGCCATGTGGCGCTCATCGGAAAGGGCGTGACCTTTGACTCGGGCGGCGTCAACCTCAAGCCCACCGGCTCTCTGGAAGACATGAAGACCGACATGTCCGGGGCCGCGGCCGCCGCGGCGGCCGTGATCTCACTGGCCGAACTCGACGCCCCGGTCCACGCGACCGCCGTCCTGCCCCTGGTGGAAAACATGCCTTCCGGCCAGGCGACCCGGCCCGGGGATATCGTGAAAAGTTTTTCCGGAAAAACCGTGGAGATTCTCAACACAGACGCCGAGGGAAGGCTGATTCTCATCGACGCCATGTCCTGGGCCGAAAAAGAATACGCGCCCGACGTCATCATCGATATCGCCACCCTCACCGGCGCCTGCGTCGTGGCCCTGGGAGAAAAAATCGCCGGGGTCTTTTCCCATGACGACGCCCTGGCCGACGCCATCGTGGAAGCCGGCGAGAAAAACCATGAGCCATGCTGGCGAATGCCCCTGCCCGGGTTTTACAAAGACCTGCTGAAAAGCGATCTCGCCGACATACAGAACATCAGCTCGTCCAAATGGGGCGGCGCGATCACCGCCGCGCTGTTTTTAAACGCGTTTGTCAAAAAAGCGCGATGGGCCCACATCGACATCGCGGGCCCCGCCTCCGCAAAAAAAGGCCATCCCTATTGCGGAGCCGGGGGAACGGGATTCGGCGTGAGGCTGCTTTGCGACGTCGCGGAGGGGAAATGGGAATGATGAGGCGGCGGAGGCGAAGAGAGACGGCCTAATCGCCCTCTTTGACGGTCACCACCGGGCATGCCGCGTGGAATATGATATATTGGGCCGTGGAGCCGAACACAATCTTGCTGACCCGGGACCGGCTTCGGATGCCGATGAGAATTTCATCCACGCCGTTTTCAACGGCAAAGCCGACGAGGTCTTCCCCGGGCTCCAGGCCCCGGATCAAAAGATGGGTCCGGCATGTCGTCCCGGCCGACTCCAGCTTTTTCCGGGCGTATTCCAGACGTCTTTCCGCCTCTTTAATCCGGCCGCTGTTTTTTTCATCGCCGGTCTCCATGGATGTGGCCACCGCCACTTCGGCGTCAAACGCCTTCGCATGAGCGATCGCCGTTTCCAGAACCTTTTCCGATGGTCCGCCCCCGTCATAAGCCGCCAGAATTTTCATATTTCCTCCCGCTGGTTTTTCTTAAATATTTTTTTTAATATTTTTCTTGACTAAATTTTGATTATTTAATATATTTCGTAAATAGAAATAAATTATATTCATAAAATACTTTTATTCACCCTTTACACGGATTGATAAAATCATATGGGCATACAAGAAAGAAAACAAAGAGAAAAAGAGAGACGCCGGCAGCAGATTATCATCGGGGCCAAAAAAGTGTTTTCCGAAAAAGGATTCAACAAGGCCACCATTGAAGACATCGCCGCCGAAGCCGAGCTTAGTCCCGGCACCCTGTACCTGTATTTCAAAAACAAGGAAGAGCTGTACGCGTCTTTGTCCATCCGGATACTCCAGTACTTAAACATCCGGGTGGAGCATGTCAACAAGGAGAAAGATCTGGCGCCGGCGGAAAAGCTGGAGGCGCTGATGAAAGCCATGTTTGATGTCTATGAGTTCGACCCCATGACCATCATCAACATGTTTCATCTCCAGTCCAGCGAAACGCTTAAGAATCTTTCCACCCAGCTCATGTCCGACATCAAGGAGCTGTCCCGCAAGGCGCTGGCCGGCATCGCGTCCGTCTTCAAGGAAGGCATCGAACAGGGAATATTCAAGGACAAACATCCTGTGGCCCTCGCCGATATCTTCTGGTCGCTTTTTTCCGGTGTGATCCTTTGGGAGTCCAGCAAAAACATCATTGACCGGGACAAGAACTATCTCAAAGAAACCCTTGAGATCGCCTTTGAGACGTTCGCCATGGGGATCAAGCAGACTTGACAGCATCGTAAAAAAATGCGTCGCTGCGCTTAATTTTTAATTGAGGCATACTACATGTATTGCCTCAATTAAAAATAAGCGCCACGCCTTGTAGCTTAAATTTTAGCATATGGAACTTTTTACGACGCTGTCCCGTGATTTTTTACGAGTTTATCAAACTTGACGAGACCGTAAAAAAAATACGTCGCGGCGGTTTTTTGTTCCTTAAACCACCGCGCCTTGTGTATATCACGCGACGCCGGCTCCTCTTTATTTTTGCGTCAGTCTTTGGGGTACAGGGCTTCTATGCGGTCATTGTACGCCTCCACGATGACATTCTTTTTCAGCTTGAGCGTGGGGGTCAGAAAGCCGTTTTCAATGGTGAACTCCGGGACAATGGCGATCTTCTTGATGGTCTCAAAAGAGGCGAACTCCCGGTTCTTGTCCGCCACCTCATTTTCCACCATCTCAATGATCCGGCTGTCTTCAATCAGCTCCAGGGGATCGTTGAAATCGATTCCGTTTGTCTCGGCGTATTCCACGATATTTTCCATGTCCACATTCACAACGGCCGTTAAGTATTTTCGCCGGTCGCCGATCACGCAGGCGTTGGCGATGTATTTCGACGTGCCCAGGACCCCCTCGATGGCAGACGGCGCGATGTTCTTTCCACCGGCGGTGATGATCAGGTCCTTTTTCCGTCCCGTGACCCGAAGGAAGCCATCGGCGTCTATCTCCCCAAGATCGCCGGTTCTCAGCCATCCGCCGTCGATGAGAGTCTCGGCGGTCTCCTCGGGCATTTTATAGTACTCCTTCATCACGTTCCGGCCCCGGTAAAGGATCTCTCCGTCCTCGGCGATTTTCTGCTCGACGCCGGGCCCGGTCTGCCCCACCCATCCGAACCGGTAATGGTCATACCGGTTGAGGTTGGTGAAGGAGGTGTTTTCGGTCATCCCGATGCCTTCCAGAATCAGAATCCCGGCCGCGTGGAAAAACTGGGCGATGGACGCATTGAGGGGGGCCGCCCCGCTGGCGCACCAGCGGACGTTTCCGCCCAGGGCGTCCTGGAGCTTGCTGAAAACCAGCTTGTTGGCAAGCCCATACTTGAAATTGAGCATGCCCGGGATCGGCTCTTTTTTCAGCTTGAGATCGCTCACCTGCTCTCCCACCGAACACGCCCAGTTGAAAATCTTCAACGCCAGCCCGCCCTTGGACTCGGCGCCGCTGAGCACCTTTGAATAGACTTTTTCATAAATTCTCGGAACGCTGGCGAACCAGTGGGGTTTGGCCACCTTGATGTCGTCGATGAGCGTGTCGATGCTTCGGGCGAAGGTGGTGGGAGCGCCGGAAGCCAGGGCCGCGTAAACGCAGATCCGGGCGAAGACATGGGCCAGGGGAAGAAACAAAAAGGTCTCGTCGCCTTCCATGGTGGAGAAGCATTCAAGGGCCGACTGGGCCGTGAACACAATGTTGTCATGGGTCAAAACCGCGCCCTTGGGCACCCCGGTGGTTCCGGACGTGTACACAATTCCCGCCGTGTCGCCGGGCGCCGCGCTGTTGGCCCTTGCCATAAAGTCCTCATCGGACACGTCTTTTCCGAGCTTTAAAAACTCATCAAAGGAAATGACCCAGTCGTCGTCGTGATCGCCATTAAACAAAACGACCTTCATGACCTTGGGGATTTCCTTACGGATTTCAAAAAGTTTATCCAGCTGGGTTTTGTCTTCGGCGAACACCAGCACCGAGTCCGAATGGTCGATGATATACCGGCAGTCATGGGCTAGGTTGGAATGGTAAATGCCCACCGCGCAGGAGGCGATTGAGGTCAGGGCAAAGTCGCACATGACCCATTTGTAACAGGAATAACTCAGGATATTGACCTTGTCGTCTTTTTTGACGCCCAGGGCCATCAGGCTTTTTCCCGCGTCCTTCACCTGGCTGTAAAAACCGTTCCACGTGGTGGATTGGGTTTCGCTGTCACTGACAAACCAGCGGTACGCGTCTTCGTCTCCCTTGCGCTCCACCGTGTCTTTGAGAAACGCGTGTATGTTCTGAAAATCCTTCATCCCCATGTCGCCTCCTTTTTTTAAACCAATGTCTTGATTTACGGCTATTTTTTCGATATATAATACCCTGTCCGACAACCTGAATAATTTATTTCAAGACGCGCGGGAAGTCAAGATAAACTCGTAAAAAATAAATCAGACGGCATTGTAAAAATTCGATATACAAGGCGTGGCGCTTATTTTTACGATGTCGTCAAATCAAGATTGATAAACTCGTAAAAAAGCTTGGGATGGCTAAGTCAAAAAATTCGATATACAAGGCGTAGTGGTTATTTTTAATTGAGGCAATACATGTAGTATGCCTCGATTAAAAATAAGCGCTGCGACGCATTTTTTACGACGCCATCAAGTTAAAAAGAAAAAGGAGAACCGCCATGAAACATTCAAAAACAGGGGCCCGGGACCTGCCCCCGGACCTTTTGTCATGCGTGGAATTTCACGGCCACCTGTGCCCCGGCCTGATCTACGGATACCGGGTGGCCAAAGAGGCCCGAAAACTTCTGGGCGCGGCGCGCTCCCATGACGAGGAAATCGTGGCGGAGCCCGAAAACGCATCATGCGCGGTGGACGCGCTGCAAATTATTTTGGGAACCACCCCGGGCAAAGGCAACCTGATCATCAAAGACCACGGGAAAAACGCCTACACCATTTTCAGCCGCCCAGCCGGCAAGGGATTCCGGTTTTCGAGAAAAACCGGCTACGTCTATGAAGGGGAGCGTCCGGACGAATTCAGGACGCTTGAAAAGGCCACGCGGGAAAAAACGGCCGGGGAAAAGGAACTCAGGCGTCAGAAAGAGCTGAAGGCCCGTGACCTGGCCCTCAAGCCTTTTGACCATATCTTCTCCACCCGGGAAGTGGATTTTTCCCCTCCCCCCCACGCCGAGCTGGCTCCTTCGAAAGCCTGCGCCCGGTGCGGGGAAATGACCATGGAAAGCCGCATGACGCGGGAAGAGGGCCGGGGGATGGTGTGCGCGCCGTGCGCTAAAACGAATCGTAATGGGTGAATTCGTCGATATCCCGGCGTTTGGGGGTCTTGGAGTCCTTGGCCGGGTATCCCACCGGGATGAGCGCCGCCAGCTCCATGCCGTCGGGCATGTTTAAAACAGCCCCGGCCCGGTCGTGATCCAAAAGCCCCACAATGACCGTGCCCAGCCCCAGGTCCTGGGCCGTCAGGCAGATGTTCTGGCAGGCCAGCCCCAGGTCGAACATGAACCAGTCTCCAAATTTCGTGGCCGCCGCATTGTTGTAATACCCGGATTTTTTCAGCGCCCCGCAAAGGGCGAGCACCACAGGCGCGTCCACAATGGCTTTTGTGGCCGGATTCTTCGGGACGATGGTCTCCTTGAGTCTCTCCTTGACGCCCGGGTCCTTCACCACCACCACCTCCCAGCACTGGGAATTGGTCCACGAGGGGGCCCACTGAACCGCCTCAAGAATCCGACCCAGGGCCTCTTCGGGCAGGTCCTTGTCCTGGTATTTGCGAATGCTTCGTCTTTTCTTGATGATCTCCATCAAATCCGTCATGCTTGGGTCTCCTTTCGGTTCTATTGTGAAACGTTGTGTCCGCGCCAAAGCGCCGCTTATCCCCAAACGGCCTCGCCGCCCCACTCTCTTTTGTCCACCCAGACTCTCTTGCCTCTCGCCGCCACCGCGAACGCGATTTTTCGTCCCGCGTTAAAATCATCCAGTTCAGCGGCGTATTTTTTTTCATCCATCTGCTCAAACGCTCTTTGAAGGGCCCGCTTCGGCTCTTCATTTTTTCTCAACTTTTTGAATTCCAGAACCACGCCCGGCCCCTCCGGCCGCCTGGGGATGAGCATGATGTCATAACGGCCCAGCCCCGACTCCCGGTTGGAGCGGATACGGTGGGTTTTCTCCAGGCGGACCAGCATCCCCAGGACAAACACATGCCACACCCTTTCCGGCTCGTCGCCGCCCATGTCGTGGAAACTGAGGACGGTTTCCGCCAGATTCTGAAGGGATTTTCGAAATGTCTCCCCATCCCCGTCCGCCAAAGCCTCCGGAAGCCGGTCCAGATGGTCGGCGCCCCCGGCGCTTCGGATCCATCTCTGGACGCTTGATTTGAAACACTCTTTCACTTCCAGATTGGGCAGTTTTAAACGGTATTCATGAAGAGACTCGTCCACGGCGCTTTCAACGGTCAGGTACCCGCTGAAAAAAAGAACCGTCCACAGGGCGTCCACGCTGTCATGCAGATTTGAAAACACAATATTCTCATCAATGACGCCCCTGATCGCCCTGCCGGACAAAAGGGCCTCCCATTTCCGCTGAATCACAGGCTCCGCTCTTTGGATCAGATCGTAAACCAGCGCGTTGTCGCTGGTATTGATCCAGTAGGGCTTTGTTTTGCGTTTTTCCAGGAAATTAATGATGGACCAGGGATTGTAAACCCGGGTTCCGGCCATGCTGTAGCCGTCATACCATCTCTCCACGGTATCTTTCCGGTCCCCAAGGCCGAAATAAGCCAGGGTCCGGTCCACCTCCGAATCGGTGAAGCCGAATTTGTCTGAAAATTTTTCATCCAGAATGGAAAAGACATCTAAATTGTTGAGACCGCTGAACAGGCTCTCCCGGGCGATTCTTAAAACGCCCGTCAAAACCCCCTTCTCCACGCACGGATTGTCCTTGAGCGCCCTTGCCAGCATATTCCGAAAAAACGAAACCGCCCGGTCATAGTACCCGTTTTTTTGAGCCGTCTGGATGGGAATGTCATACTCATCAATCAAAACCAGCGCTCTTTTTCCCGAGACGTCGCTTAAAAATTTGCTCAGCCACTGGATGGAGGACTCGAAATCGACCTCGTCCCCCGTGTCGTCCAGAATGGACCGGAACTGTTTTTGGTAGTAATCATCCAGCGCCCCGGACAACTCCGGCTCATGCCTTTTGTATTCCTCCCGGACGCGCCACTTGACGGCTTTGAAGCATGATTCCCAGTCCCCGGCCTCAATGTCTTTGAAAGAAAGCCAGATCACGGGAAAGGTTCCCTGGAGGGCCATGTATTCAGGGTGTTGACCGATTTCCAGGTTTTCAAAGAGATGTCTCCGGCTTTTGGATCTTTTTTCAAAAAAACACCGAAGCATGTCCATGTTCAATGTTTTTCCGAAACGCCGGGGGCGGGTGATCAAAATGATCTGGCCCGCCTCCCATATCTCCCTGGCCAGAAGGGTTTTATCGATGTAATAATACCCTTCCCCCACAATCCGCTCAAAGTCGGATATGCCCACCGGACTGGCGGGGTAATTTTTCTCCGCGCGGGGCCGGGTCGGGTTTTTAAGCGTTTCTTCCATTGATTTTATATCCTTTAAAGGCATTCGGGAATCGAGAAAATCCTAAACCGATATATCCAAAGCCCACTCTTGCCTATGAGGCTCAACACTCGGTTATGAGATATTTTTTTTCTCCATGGATAATGAACGACTATGCAAAAACCGGAACAGGCATCGAATCCCACGTCCGCCCTTCCAAAATCCGCCCCGCCTTTTTCTTGTTGGTCCCTCCCCATTGTTTGAAAAAAAATCTCACGCCGTTTTCCCGGCACTGTTCCCTGATATTAAGCGCCCATTCTTCCCGCATGGGACGGCAGCCGGGGCCTGACTCGCCGCCGACTATGATCCAGTCAATATGGTCGAGATTTAATTTTTGGAATCCGCCGAGAAGGGGCTCCATGGATAAAAAACGGACTGACGCCGGGACTCTTTTAAGGTCCTCAATTCTGCTTTTGCAGCTTTCAGACTCCACAGTGACGCCCATCCAGACATTGGGGGGAATTTCAAGGCGTTCGCTTAACTCGGCCATGCGCTCGGAACGCTTGGTCAACGCCTGGAAATTGTGCCAATGGGCCCTTTTCATCACATCAAAAATATCAAAAATGAAGTCATCGGGGACATCCTGGTGAAAAAGATCGCTCATGGAATTAACAAAAACCGTTCGCGGCTTTTTCCATCCAAGGGGGGTTTCCAAAACATGGGGATGGCAGGTCACACGGAATCCGTTTAGATATTTCTCCTGTCCCATGGCCTGAAGCCGTTTTGCCATACGCTCGGCGTAACAGTTGCGACAGCCTTCGCTTATTTTTTCGCATCCTGTCACGGGGTTCCATGTGGACTGGGTCCACTCGATTTTGCTGCGGCTCATTTGTCAGCCTCCATCCATGAAAACCGGGCGCGGGGATAGGGTTTTTTATAATTTTCCCAACTGATATAAAACGCCCCCTTTCGGACGTCATCATTGGACACGGGGTCTTTCACTTCCAAGTGACTGGATTGTTGAAGTTCCCGCAAAATTTCTGTCACGTGTCGGGGAAGAAACCCGTTTTCAAGACAAAACCGGTATAAGTCTTTATTGGTCGGCTTTTTTTCTTTGATATACCGAACCATATCCTTTTCAAATCGATCCTGTTTTTTGATGACATTGTCTTCCGGAAACAATGAAAGCTGGCCGGTTCTGATTGAATCATTATCGATGTTGTAATTCGCCTCGCCGGTCACCTGATCTTTGTTCCAGCATACCTCAAGAAATTTTTGAAGTCCCAGCAATTTGCCGCTTCCAAAAATCAACCCGTATATATTGGCCGAATGGTCTTTTTGAATGGAAAAGGGAGACAGGAAATAATCCAATGACTTCGGTATCCGCTTGCGATAAAATTCACGGCAGATGTATCGATGTATGTCTTTTGGGCTTATCTCTTTGATTTCATCCTCCGAAAAAGGGAAATACTTCCGGATGGATCCTTCCGTGATAAAACGTTTGATATAACTGGAGGAAATAAAGAACAGGATATCTGTGGCGGAACATGAAATCAGCTTGTCAAATATCCTGTCATTGATCTGCTTAAGACCGAATTGATCCAGGATAACGAGATTGGCTGTGTCCGAACGCTTGAGAAAAGGGAGTTCTTTGAAAAAGGCTGTTTCAAAGTCATCATTTTCAAAGCGGATATTGTATCCCGGGTCCCGATCTTTGAGAATATCTTCCACATTGTTTTTAAGCTGTTGTATATTTTCCGATTCGCTGTCATTAAAATATAACGTGACAGATGCCTGCGGCGCTTTTTGAAAAGATTCATCAAGAAAATACCGGCTTACTTCGTCAATGATGACCAGGGGATATCCGCTTTGGCCATTAATATCCCGGCCCGGACCGGCAAAAAAATCAAAAATATTGACATTTGGATAACTTCGCTTTGAAAGAAACACCGGGAGCCAACTTCTGATATAGCCTCGAAAAATATCGAGTTTGAGCAAAGTGGCTTCGTCAAATGGGGCGCCATGAAACGCTCTGGTCATGTTATCTCTCCCTCGCGTTGGGATAAGAATCAGGAAGGTGGTGAACAGATGCCCATACATACAACACAACCCCAAGCCGGGTCAACCGTCCTTTTTGACCCCAGGGGCTTTTTGTGCTATGGACAAAGCCATGAAACTTGACCCCCATCTTGCCGGCGCCGTTCTTGAGCCTTTTTTTATGAAAACCGGGTGGCGGGAAACCATGAACTACGCCGCCGCCGTTTTTGACGACAACCCGTTTTATTTCGATGACGAAAAACAGGACGGGATCGTGGCGCATCCCATGTTCGCGGCCGCCGCCACATGGCCGGTGGCGGGGAGCCTGGCCGGGCGCGTCAAAAGCGCCCGCTTCCCCCGCGAGGCCCTGGCGTTTCTGGTTCACCACGAGGAGCATATCCTTTTTCACCGCCTGATCCGGCCCGGCGACGAGCTGTCCATTTCCGGGAAAATCGCCGCCATTCTTCCCGGACGCTCCGGCGCCCGGGCCGTGGTTCGGCTGGACGCGGCGGACGCCGAAAAACGCCCGGTGTTCACCGAGCATATCGGCGGCGTTCTGCGGGGTGTGGAATGCGACGGCCCGGGAAAAGGCGAAGGGGCGCTTCCCGATTTTTTCCAAGCCTCTTTCAGCCCCGACCCGGCGCCGGGAAAAACCCCCTGGCGCGCCGACATTCCCATCCCGACCTGGGCGCCCCACCTCTATGACGGGTGCTCGGGAATTTCGTTTCCCATCCACACCTCCCCGAAATTCGCCAGGGGCGTGGGCCTTCCGGGCGTCATCCTCCAGGGAACCGCCCTTCTGGCCCTGGGGGTCCGGGAAATCGTCAACCGCGAGGCGAATGGCGATCCCCGGGCCTTGAGGGAGCTGTTCGGCCGCTTCACGGCCATGGTGGAGCCGGGATCGGCCATCGCGGTTCAAAAAACCGGGGAGTCTTCCCCAAAAGGCGCGGCAAAAGGCGTCCATTTTGAAATCCTCAACGAAAAAGGCCAAAGGGCGGTGAGCGGCGGATACGCGGCGGTCTCGGATTTTGCTTGACCGGGAAAAGGATGTTGTCTAAATTGATAAACGCGTAAAGAATGGGTCAGACGGCATCGTAAAAACACTTCAAAAAAAGGCATAATCAATGGCGTCCGTGGATGAGCAGGTTTTAAGAACAGCCAAGGAGATCGCGGTGAAATTCATCGAAACCGGGCGAATCTCCCCGGCGGGTTTCCCCGAAGCGTTTAAAAATGTGTACAACGCCGTGAAAGACACGGTTGAGGACGCGGCCCGGGACCGGAGCGACGACGGCGCGGACGGCGCGGGCTGATGGCCGAAAAAACCATTTACCTGATCGACGGAAGCGCCTATATCCACCGGGCCTACCACGCCGTGCGGGCTCTTTCCAATTCCTCCGGCCTTCCCACCAACGCCGTTTTCGGTTTCACCCGGATGCTCATGAAACTCATCGAGGACCGGGCCCCCGAATACATGGGCGTTTTTTTCGACGCCAAAGGCCCCACCTTCCGCCATGACATCTACCCGGACTACAAGGCCAACCGAAGCGCCATGCCCGAAGACCTGGCGCTCCAGATTCCCTATGTCAAAGAGGTGACCCGGGGCTTTCGCATCCCGGCCATCGAGAAACAGGGATTCGAGGCCGACGATCTCATCGGGACCTACGCCCGGCTGGCCCAAAAGGCGGGATTTTCGGTGATCATCGCCACCGGGGACAAGGATTTCATGCAGCTCGTCAACGAGTCCGTGGAAATCTGGGACCCCATGAAGGAAAAAACCATTGATGTGGATGAGGTGAGAAAAATCCTCGGGGCGGACCCGGGGCAGGTCATCGACATCATGGGGCTCGCCGGGGATTCGGCGGACAATATTCCCGGGGCGCCGGGCATCGGCCCCAAAACCGCCTCCTCCCTGATCCGGACCTTCGGCAGCCTGGAGGGGCTGTACGACCGAATCCATGAGGTCACCCAGAAAAAAAGGCATGAAAACCTGGTCAAATTCAAAGACCAGGTTTTTTTGAGCCGGCGTCTGGCCGAAATCGACACCCATATGGACATGGACTTTGACCCGGGGGCGTTCCGGCTCTCCGGGCCCGACAAGTCGGCCCTGGGGGATCTGTTCAGACGCCTGGAGTTCCGTCGGCTTCAAAACGAGTTTCCCCAAAAATCGGACCTGTCCGGCAAAACATACAAAAGCGTCATGGACCCGGAGTCCCTGGCCCGTCTGACCGGGCGTTTAAGCGCCTGCGACCTGTTCGCCATGGACACGGAGACCACCTCCAAAGACCCCATGCGGGCCGAAATCGTGGGGTTTTCCTTTGCCATGGAGCCCGACGAGGCCTTCTATATCCCGTGCGGCCATGATTACGAGGGGGCGCCGGCCCAGCTTTCCCTTGAGGATGTGTTAAAAACGCTCAAACCGGTTCTGGAAGACCCCGGGATCAAAAAAATCGGCCAGAACATCAAGTACGACTGGATGGTTCTGGCCCGGCGGGGCGTGGAGCCGGCCGGGGTCTTTTTCGACACCATGCTGGCCTCCTACCTTCTCAACCCGTCCAGACGATCCCACAGCCTGGACGCCATCGCGCTTGAGTTTCTGGATCACAAAACCATCACCTATAACGAGGCCATCGGCAAGAAAAAAGGCCAAAAGGGCAAAAGCTGTTTTTCCGAAGTGGAGCTGGAAACGGCCGTCCCATACGCCTGCGAGGACGCGGACATCACCCTGTCCGCCTTCTGGACGCTGACGCCGAAGCTTTCGGAAAACGGCCTGGACGCGCTCATGGAAGACGTGGAGATGCCCCTGGTCCCCACGCTGAAAAAAATGGAGATGACCGGAATCCGCGTGGACGAAAAAAGCCTCAAAGCCATGTCCGCCTCCTTTCAAAAACGCCTTGAGACGCTGGAGGAAAAGATACACGGGCTGGCCGGGGAAGAGTTCAACGTCAAATCCTCCCAGCAGCTGGGCCATATTCTGTTTGAAAAGCTGGAGCTTCCGGTCCTGAAAAAAACCCGGAAGAAAACCGCCTATTCCACGGACGCCAATGTGCTGGCCGAGCTTTCCCTCTATCACGAGCTTCCCGGCCTGGCGCTCAGACACCGGGCCCTGTCCAAACTCAAATCCACTTACGCGGACTCGCTCATCGGCCTCATTCATCCCGAAACCGGACGGATTCACACGTCCTTCAACCAGACCGTCACCGTCACCGGACGTTTGAGCAGCTCGGACCCCAACCTCCAGAACATTCCGGCCAGAACCGAGGAGGGCCGGGAAATCCGCGCCGCCTTTATCCCGGACCGCGGCATGACCTTCATATCCGCCGATTATTCCCAGATTGAGCTTCGGATCCTGGCCCACTGTTCTGAAGATGAATCCCTGGTGGAGAGTTTTTTAAACGGCGAGGACATCCACGCCCAGACGGCCCGGGAAATCCTGAAGGCCCCCCCGTCTGTGGACAGCGGCGAAATCCGGCGCCGGGCCAAGGCCATCAACTTCGGAATCGTTTACGGAATCAGCGCCTTCGGGCTGTCCCGGCAGCTGGGAATCCCGGTGAAAACGGCCGATGCCTACATTCAGGGCTATTTTGACCGGCGCCGGGGTGTCAAACGCTACTTCGACCGGATCATCGCCGAGGCCCGAAAATCCAAAAAAACCTTCACCCTGATGAACCGGGCCCGGTTTCTTCCCGATATTGACAGCCCCAACGCCCGCATGCGAAAATTCGCCGAGCGGGCCGCCATGAACACCCCCATCCAGGGAACGGCGGCGGACCTCATCAAGCTCGCCATGATCCGCATGGACCGGGAGCTGACCCAAAGGGGCCTGAAAACCGCCATGCTGCTTTCGGTCCATGACGAGCTTTTGTTTGAAAGCCCCCTGGAGGAGGAGGAAGAGGTGAAAAAACTGGCGACGGACGTCATGGAAAGCATCTGGGATTTGAAAGTTCCCCTGGAGGTGAATGTCCGCTCCGGAAAAAACTGGTCCGAGGCCCATTGAGGGCGAGGCCCCGACGGAAAAAAAAGAAAAAATTATCCCTTGACAGGGAGCTGTGTTTTCTTGTATTTTACGGGATTGAGATTTTAATGATTTAAACTTGATAAACTCGTAAAAAATGGATCAGACGGCATCGTAAAAATTCGATATACAAGGCGTGGTGGTTTTTTGAGAGAGAGGCCATACATATAGTATGCCGAACGAACAAAAAAACGCCGCAACGCAGTAGATCGGATTTTTTACGATGTCGTCAAACTTGAAGGAGTCGAAGACATTGGCCAATCACAAATCCGCGCTAAAGCGCGCGCGTCAGAATGAGAAAAAAAGACTGAGAAACAAAGCCGGAAAATCCCGGATCAAACACATCATCAAAGACCTGCGGCTGTCCATGGAATCCGAGCCCGCTGAAACGCTTGCGAAAAAGCTGGATCTGGCGAAATCCGCCATCCACAAGGCCGCGAAAAAAGGGGCGTTTCATCCCCGGACCGCGTCCAGAAAAATATCCAGACTGGCCGTCCTGGTGAATAAAAAAGCCGACGCTTAGGGGGCGCGCCGCCCGCTCTCCCGGGCCATCATATAAAACGCCCTTTCCCCGAGGATACCGGCCAGGTCGGAAACGGCCCGACGCCGGTTTTGCTCGGTTTCCAGCTTCCCGGCGCCCACCCGGTAATCCCGGTCCCCGGATATCTTTTTCCCCCGCCACAGGATTTTTCCGTCTTTTCCCACCCATGTGAGTGAAAGAACAAGGGTGAGCCGTCTTTCAGACGGCTGATGGCGGCTTTTTTCCGAAATCGTGGAAATGGACATGGACTCCACCACCCCGGACAGCACATCCGCCGCTCCGGCGTCTTTTTCGCCTCCCGCGGCCGCGCCGCGCCGGGAAAACACCTCAATGAAACGGTTGGCCGCCAGAAAACCGGCCCCGTTTTCCATGGTCCGGTTCTCAAACACCTCAATGATGATCGGATTTTTCGCAAAAGCCATGTCCCGGGATCCGGAAAACCGGTATCCGCATGATGAAAAGACGAGAAAAACCGCCGGCAGTATCCATATCCACAGGACGTTTTCTTTTTTCATTTTTTGCTCAATTCCTCTTTCGTCTCTATTATATCTGTATCCGGCGTTCCCTTCTCATGCTGAAGATCCCTGGCAAACCGTTTGCCTTCCTCAAACATTTTTTTGTAATGCCCCTTCACTTTCTCAGGGTCAAAGGAAAAAAGGGTCCCGCCGCTTTCAAAATGCATGATCAGGGCCTTACCGGTCGCGTAAGTGGAGCCGCCGCAGAAGGCCGGGGCGGCCATGGCCCCAATGGCCTGGCCCACCAGGGGGATGGCCTTGAGAGCGCTCAAAGCCGCCGGGGCCATGCTTCCGAAAAGCGCGTACCCCAAAAGCGACGAGGCGATTTTCTCCACGGATTCTTTAAAATAATCCGCTTCATACAACCCCGCGATCCGTTTGATCATGGCAAGCTGAATCGCGGCCAGGGCCGCGATGTCCGCAAGCGGCGCGGGAATCACGCCCGCGCCCATGGACGCCCAGACATGGCGCCTCAGGATATCATCCAGCTCCTTTCGCCGTTCCTTTTCATCTGAAACGTCCAGAGGCGTCATGGGGCTTCCGTATCCGGCGGCCCGATTTCCTGGTACGCCTGTCTGACCGGCTCAAGGCCGCGCTTTCTTTCCAGTCGCCTCATGATAAAATGACCCCGGGCTTTCTTCTGAAAATAATCGATGAACACAATATTAACCGCCGCGCCGCAGATGGCGCCCGCCGCCGGAACCACCGCGGCCGCCAGGCGGGCCGAAATGGCGGTCTGGTAACGCGCCGCGATTTTCGCCGCCAGCTGGGCCAGAAACGGCGCCCCCACCCCGATGGCCCCCTTCTGGGCGATGTAAGCCGACGACTCCGCCACAGGTCTTTGCAAAAAGTCCCGGGTCCTGTAATACCCGGTTTCAGCCGCATCCTCCCCGGTCTTCTCTCCCCCCAGGGCAAAAACTTCCAGACAGGCGATTCCGGAGTTGATGTCCCGGAAGTCTTCCCCCTCTTCCCGGGCGATGTCGGCCACGGATCTGAGCATGATGACGGTGGTCACGGGAATTTCCGCGAGAAGAGTGGGAATGGCCACCCCTCCCGCGGCCCCGGAGATGGTGGCGCGGATTTTATGCGTCAGCTCGGACTCGGAAGGCTCATGGGAGCCGGACATCATGCCCACCGTGAACTCCCATGATTTTTCGATGGCCAGAACAGCGGAAAACAAAATCATTTCCCGCCACTTTTGGGGAAAGCGATCTGAAATTTTATCCATGACGCCGGCGAACCAGTTCCCCATGGTCCCCGCGAAACCGCCACTTTCAAGGAGATTTCGGGCGATCGTCAGATCACGCCTTTCCTGTCGGCTCCATTCCATTTTTTCGTCCTTTTTCAGCCCTTCCCGGCCATCAGACCAGCCAAAAGAAAAGGGCCGCGGCCAGCGTCGGATGCCCGATGATCCCGGCGTATGACACCCAACGGACTTTTCGGAGGTCCTTTTTCCCGTGGTAATAACGGCCGGCCAGAACCGCCGCCACACCCAGCGCCGCCAGGGCGTAGATCCCCATATAGGCGTATTCAAGATCCGTGACGTAGTCGATTCCCAGGTGAAGCAGTATCCAGACATGGTAAAAAGCCGCCGCCGCCGTCACAAAAAGGGGAATGACCAGGCGAAGAAGCGCCTTGTCCGCCCCGATGAAATAGACGGCGTATAAAACCGCCAGCAAAAAAAACATGGGGACAAAAACCCGGACCACGACCCCCGCGGGGTCTTTGGCCAGAAGGATTTTGGCCTCGCACTGGGAATAGAGAGCCGCGTCTCCCACATCTTCCCCCATGCCCTCCCCGGACGGTTTTTCGATAATGCGCTCCTCGAAAAAACGGCTCTCCACATGCCGGCCTTTGATATCGACCACGTCCGGGTAGTCCTCCCTTTGGGGGTCCGGGAATCCCAAAGTGTCGGCGATGTAAATCAGCCTGTCCCTTGTGAGGGTTTTATGCCTGAATGCGATTTTAAGGGCCTGGCGGTCAAAGGGATAGTTCCGGAAATCGGAATCCGCCCGGAAATCGGCTTTGATGTGATACCGGACCCGGGTCGCGCCGCCCTCCTCCCTGCGAATCTCGGGATCGCCCAGCTTGACCAGACTCAGGGCGTTGGGAAACACAATATCGGACCATTCCTTAAAATCCCCCTTATAGCGGAGCCACAGGTAAAAGTCGGCCCGGAAGGCGGACGCGCCGAGATCCGGGCCGGAAATCTCGTTGATGTCGATTCCCGAATACACCACCCGGGTTTTGTTCATCACCCGGTCCCCCACGAAAATGATCTCGCCGGAAAGGGCTTTGTCCACCGCGTCATCTTCAGAAGGCGCGCCGTCTTGCAGGCGGCGCTGGATAAAGGCGGGAAGCGCCCTGTTGTTTTTGTAGAACCCCACCTGGGAAGGCCTGTTTGACACCCCGTGCTGATCAAAATAGACGGACCCCATCACGCCTTTTATGCCTGTTTCGGCGCTGTGCATGCTCTCCAGGGCCTTTTTGATCTCTCTTCGGTCCCTTCGAATATGGCCTTTTCCCTGGATTTCCGCCCGCCTCATGGCTTCCGCCGCCGCGGACACGGCGTCATGGTAATAGGCGCCGACCCATCCGGTTTTCCTGCCATACTTCTCCACGTAGTCTTTCATGAACACGTGGGCCTTTTCATGGGCGATATGCTCGGAAAAAATCCCCAGGGCGTAAACACCGTCTGAAAAATAGCCCGGCCTGGCCTTTTCCCGGGGAAATTTTTGAAAAAACCCAAAAGAATCCCGGGTGAAAGGGTCGCTGGTCAAAATGGTGTATTTTTTTCCGCCGCTTTTCAAAAGCGAAATCATCTGAGCTGTGTGATCGATGGCGCCGATCAGGCAGATGAGCCCCGGGTCCGGGACGGTCCTGAGTTCGGAGGCGATTTTTGAAAATTCCTCGTCCAGGGAAACGCTCATTTGGCTGTATTCCCATCTTTTTTTGACGGACAGGTCCAGTCTTTTCGCCGCCTTTTCAAAAGCCCCGGACAAAGTCTTTCCATAGGGGGAATCCTCCACAACCAGACACACCGCGCTCTGGCCCAGGGCTCTTTTGACATAGTCAGCCAGATAGCGCCCGGTGAACACGGAATCGGAGATGGAGCTGAAATACCAGTCGCTTTGCCGGGTGACTTCCGGGGCCATGGAGGACCCGGTGATGGCGGGAATCCCGTATTTCTTATAAATTTTTCCCGCCGCGGCCGAGGCCGGGGCCCATCCGTGGCCGATGACCATCAGGATATCATCGCGCTCCGCTATTCGGGACGCCGTCTTGACGGCCTGTTTGGGATCGTTCCTGTCATCAAACACCAGGAGTTTAATTTCTCTGCCGTTGATTCCCCCCTCCCGGTTGACTTTATCCAGGCAGAGGCGAACGGCGTTTTCCGTGTCTTCCCCGATTTCATAGCCGGGGCTCATGTCCCCCACCAGGGCCACATAGACCTCCTGATCCCAAAAACCGGAAAGACGCGGCCATAAAAAAGCGAGAGCCAAAACAGCCGACACGGCGGCCAATGATATCCAAAGGATTGTTTTTTTCATAAACCAAGCGTTTCCGGCGCGGTTCGCGGCGCCGTCATTTTTTTAAACTCCAGTCCCGTATGCGCTGCCCCCCCATGAGGCTGGGACGCCAGCCCTCCACCCTGGGATTCACCAGGTGATGGGCCGTTTCGAAATAGATGGGGACCGCCACGCATTCTTTCCGGCATAAAATCGTCTCCGCCTCAATCAGAATCCCATCCATGTCCCTTTGATCCGACGCTTCCCCGGCCCTTTCCAGGAGATCGGCGAATCCCGGATGGACCCACCCGGAAGGATTGAAGGAATTCACAGGATCAAAGCATTCTTCAAGGGCCGCCTGGGGACGGGGATAATCCGCCCTCCATTCAAGCTGAAACAGATGGGGGACATCTTTTGACAGGGTCGGCTTCGCGTCATCGCCCCACGGCCTCTCAACCAGACGGACGCGGATATTCAAATAATGTTTCAACGACGCCTGGAGCGCCCTGGCGATTTTCGCGTCCGGCTCAGAGGCGCCGTGAAAAAGAGTCAGTTCCGGAAATCCCTTTCCCCCGGGATAGCCGGCCCGGGCCAGCCATTTTTTTCCATTCACCGGGTTGAACTCAGCGCATGGGGTTTTTCCGGCGGCCTCTTTGCTCAAAAGACCCGGCGGGGTGAACATCCGGGCCGGGGCATGCCCCCCTTTGGCCGCCAGGTTGATCAGCAGGTCGCGGTCCACACAGGCGGCGATGGCCTTTCGGACCAACGGTCGGTCCACAGGGGTTTTTTTCACATTAAACGCGTAAGCGTAAACGCCCATGCCGGACGTTCTGGAATACTGGCCGGCCAGGTCCCTGCTCGCCCTGATCCTGGAAAGGGCGTCCACCGGAACCGGAAGATAGTCGCCGCCCATGACATCCAGCTGATCGTCCTGGTACATGGAAAGCCCCACAGAGCCTTCCGGCGTCACATAATACCGGATACCGGGTATTAAAACCGAATCCGCGTCGTAATATTTTCGGTTTTTCCGCAGAATCGTCACCTGGCCCTTTTTCCGGGCCGTCAATTGATAAGGGCCGCTGACCTGAATATGCCCCGGGTCGGTCCAGCGGCCTTTGTGGGTTTCAACGGCCTGGCGGGGCAGGGGGCGGTAGGGCGGGAGAGAAAGCATGGCCGGAAAATGCGGCGTCGCTTTTTCCAGGCTGAATTCCACCGTCAAATCGTCAATGGCCCGGACCCCGATTTTGGAGACATCCGAAATCCATCCCTTCTGAATGGCGCGGGCGTTTTTGAGAACATAAAGCGAATGGGGATAGGGCGCGCCTGTTTTGGGGTCAATATTACGGCGGAGGGTCCATTGAACGTCATGGGCCGTCAGGGGTTTTCCGTCGGACCAGAGCGCGTCGGGCCGCATCCGGAAAGTAAAAATTTTCCCGTCCGGGGACACGGTCCAGTCCCGGGCAAGCTCCGGAATGGTCTCGTTTGTGGCGGGATCCAGGCCGACAAGGGGGACGAAAAGCTGCTCAATGATCTCAACGGAGCCGCGATCCCGGGCCAGGCCCGGATCAATGACGGTGAAATCGCTTTGGATGGGCAGTCGTAACGTGGTTTCTTCGGAAACATCAAAGAAATTGATTTTCCGATTCAAATCCCGCTCCAGGAATTTAAATTCCCCGTTCTCCACTTTTTTAAAGAAAAAGGTCTTTCCTGAGATTCCCCCGTCCCAGTCCCGGTGATACGGGCCGACGACCCCGTTCCGGTCTCCTGAAAAACGGATGGCGTTGGCCGCCACCCGGGGCTCGGCCGATCCGCTCTTCTCAATGCCCGCGGCCACGGACTGGACGGCGTCGTATCCCTGGGCGGCCCAGGTGTCCGGGGGAATCCCGTACCTGGCTTTAAAAGCCCTGACAAAATTCCGGGTGGGGGTTTCGGACAGGCTCGGATCAAACACGGTGAACACAATGGTTCCGTCCGCCGCTTTTCCGGCGGTTTCCCAAAGCTGAGATGAATCCAGGGAATCGCTTCCCAGAACGGGCGCGTCCAGGCCCATCTCCCTCATCTGCCGGATGATCAGGCCGGCGGCGGGAAAAATCCCGCCCAGGAACACGCAGTCAAACGTGTGCGCCTTCATGATATCGGCGATCATGGCCCTGAAATCCGTCTCCCAGCTTGAGTAGGATTTTTCCGCCACGATATCGATCCCGACATCATCCGCCGCCTTGTGAAAAATTTCCGTGAGACGATTGGCCGGGGAGTCGCGGTCAAACACGATGGCGATTTTTTCGTATCCGCCGCGTTTGGCAAAGGCCGCCAGCTCGCGCCCGGCCGCCTCGTCCGAAGGAATGTTTCGAAAAGTGAAGGCCCCGTTGTACTGGGTCAACTCCGGCGCCGCAGCGCCGTGGGACATGAAAAGAAGGCCGGTTTTTTCGTAAGTGACCGAAACCGGCACAGCCACATCCGAGGAGCGATGCCCCACCACCGCGACGACTTCGGAATTTTGGGCCAGTTTCCGGGCGATTTCCCGTCCTTTTTCCAGGGAGTTTTCGTCGTCGTAAAAAAGGGCCTTGACGGGCCTTCCCAGAATCCCCCCGCGATCATTCAGCGTGTGAACGGCCAGCCTCACCCCCTGGACAAAAAGCGTGGGCGAGGTGGATGAGTCCACCACCCCGATGACGATGTCGCCGTTCGGGTCCCTGGCCTTTTCGGCCCTTTCATCGGACAGGGCCTGGTAGGAATCACACGAAACCCAGGACAAAAAAAACGAAAAGAAGAACAGGGCCAGAACAAGGCAAAGTTTGCGCATCCGTCCGCTAAAAGGCATTTTCCCTATTTAATATCCGCGTTATGATCCGATTTGTTATTATCCGAGCTGTTATCCGCGTTGAGTATGATGGGCAGCCCTTCCTTGCCGCCGCCGATGATGATCACCTTGGCGTTGTTGGATTTGGCGATCTCCTGGGTGGCCTGGATGCCCTTCCACGTGAGTATCTCTCCTTCGGGAACGGACGAGGCGATGATCTTGAGCTGATCCCGGATGCCCTGCCCTTCGATCCTTTTGCGCTCCGCCTCTTTTTTTTCCCTCTCCACGATAAACTCATGGGCCTCAATGAGGTGTTTCTGCTCAATTTTGAAGCGAATGGTCTTTTCCACGCTTTTCGGCAGCTCGATTTTTTTGATCAGCACATCGTCCACATTGATGTAGCGCTGCTCCACCTGCTCAATGGCCTTGTTGATGGCCTCCACAATCACCGCCCGGCCGGTGGTGTAAATCTGCTCGGCGTCCATGGTTCCGATGATCTCACGCAGCACGGCCTCGATCTCGGGGATGATGACGATGTTGACATAATCGGGCCCCACCCGCTGGTGAAGCATTCCCAGAAGCTTGCGTTTGGGGGCGTAGCGGATGGACAGGTACAGGTTGACCTTCAGACCGGTTTTCGTCAGCACATGCAGCTCAGGGGACACCTCCTGGATCCGGATGTTGTACACATAAATCTTGTTCCAGGGGAAAACCAGCTTGATCCCCTCATCGTACACATGATCCACCCGGGTCCCGGTGAAACGGCTCCAGAACACCCCGGCCTCTCCCGGCATGATGCTGTACACGATCAGGTTGAACATGTACACCGTCGCGAGAAGAAGGAGAAGGCACGCGATGATAAAAGGTCCCAGGTTCTTTTTGAGACCCCTTCTCAGGCCCGCTCCCCACCTTCCGGGCAGGGAGGATATTTTTCCCCAAACTCCCCTCCTCTCCGCGCCGGCGCCTTCCTTTTCTTCGCTTCCGGACATGTTTTACGCCACTTTTCCCTTTTCCTTGTCCCCGGCCGTTCCCTTATCGGCTGTTTTGCCGCCGACCTTGGCCTTGATATCAGACGCCGTCTCCTTGCCTTTCTTGAACATTTTGGAGTAATAATCCTTCACCTTTTCCGAATCAAAGCTTAAGAACGTCCCGCCCGAGGCGAAATGCTGGTTAAACACTTTGCCGACAGCGTAAACGCTCGCCGCCCCCAGGACGGACACGGAAACCGCGCCGAGGCTGTATCCCACGATGGGAATGACCTTCGCATAGCTGGCCGCCCGCGCTCCCACCGCCGTGGAGGCGGTCCCCGCCACCAGGGAGGACAGAATGTTTTTGACCTTGTCTCTGGAAAAGGGGACCCCATGCATTTTGGCCAGTTTTCTGACCAGGTTGATCTGGACCCCGGTCAAAGCCGCCATATCCAGAAGCGGAAGAGGGATCAGGCCGATCCCGAAGGCGCTGTACATGTGATGGCGTATGAGCTTGTCCACTTCTTCCTTAGAGACTTCTTTGACCTCGTCATTTTTTTCTTTTTCGACTTTTTCTTTTTCTTTTTCCATGGCTTGCCTCCCTTTAAACAATCTGGTTTTTGTCCGGACCGAAAACAGACCTTAAGAAATCCTTGCGCATTTTGAATATTTTATAGTATATCACGAATAAAGCAAGTTTTTTTTAAAATCATTTTCATTTTCGGCGGCCCCATGACCCAGACAAAAAAAAAAGTTAAAAACGCCCTGGCGCTGATGGCCGCGCTGGCGGCCCTGGCTCTTTCCGGACCGGCGCCGAACGCGCGCGGCGAAGAAAGCGCCCCCAAACCCTCCCCCGCGATCCCCCAAAACGAACTCCGCGCCCTGTCGACGCTCTTCCGGGAAACCGGCCTGAAAGCCGATCCATGCCGGACCCGGGGGGTGACGTGCCGGGACGGCCATGTGGTGAAATTGACCCCGCACGACCAGGGCATTTGGGGACGCATCCCCCCGGACCTGGGAAACCTGGCCGGGCTTGAGGAACTGGATCTGTCGGGCAACCGGCTGACGGGAGCCATTCCCAAAGAGCTGGGGCGCCTGACCCGTCTGAAATACCTGCGCCTGTCCGAAAACCGTCTCACAGGCCCCATCCCCCCGGAACTCGGGAATCTGGCGGGTCTGGAAAGCCTGGATATCCCCGGGAACCGACTGACCGGCCCCATCCCTGCGGAGCTGGGAAAAGCGGCCGCCTTAAAACGCCTGGATTTATCGGTGAACCGTCTTTCGGGGAGCCTGCCCCCGGAGATGGGAAACCTGGAGAATCTTGAGACGCTTTACCTGTGGGCCAACCGGCTGACCGGGGAGTTCCCGGCTGAGATGACCCGACTGAGCCGTTTGAAATGGCTGAATGTCGCCTACAACGGCCTGGAGGCGCGCCGTCCGGAGACCGCCCGTTTCCTGTCCTCCCTGGCCCCGGGATGGGAAAAGACCCAGACCCGGCCACCGGCCGAGGTCGCGGCTTCATGGCAGGACGGCGCTATCCGCCTGACCTGGCCCCTCATCCCCTACACGGCCGACGGCGGGGAGCACCTCATCGTCCGCGCCGTGGCGCCGGAAGGGCCCTATGTTCCGGTGGGAAAAACGCCGGACAAAAACACAGGCGTTTATGTCATCGACCGCGGCGCATTGGAATTTCCCGAACGCTTTTTTTACGCGGTTCAGACCCGGACGCCCCCGCACGCCCTGGGCCGCATGTGGGGAAAGCAGCGAAGTGAAGTCTTAAGCCGCGTGTCTCCCCCGGCGGTCGCGCCCGGCTTATACCGCTTAATCGTTCAGACGGCCCCGCCGGGCATGGGGACTGTGGAGGGAGTGGGACACTATCTCCCGGACTCCGAAGCCGTCCTCAAGGCCGTTCCCGGGCCCGGGGCCTCATTCGCCGGATGGAGCGGCGACGCCTACGGAAAGGAGAATCCCCTTAAAATCCAGGTGGACGAGCCCAAACAAATCACGGCCCAATTTTCAGCCCCCCGGAGCCGTTTTCTCATATCCGCCACCGCCAGACCCCGGAACGGGGGAACGGTGAGCGGAGCCGGCGCCCACCGGCGAGGCGCCCGGGTCACACTCACGGCAAGGCCCGCTCCCCGCCATTATTTCCTGAGATGGACCGGAGACGTCTCCAGCCGGCTCAATCCCCTGGTCATCCGGGCGGACGGCCCCAAAAAAATCACGGCTCAGTTCATGGAGCTGGGCCACTGACGACTTTCCCGGAATATTTTGACAGTGGGCCGAGGGCATACAGACAAAACGATCTGTATCTCTCCATGATGAAGAATCCGCCCGATGATTTCAGGTTTGTCGAATATTCGACCCTGTGGTCTTACACCGCCTCCCCGGCTCATAAAAAAAATCTCCAGGTGGATGTGTTCGCCCAAGCGGGCGACGATGGGTATTGTCTTATCGGGGAAGTGAAAAACAGGAAGAAGAAATTTACGCTCACAGAGGCCAAGGCTTTTTTCGCAAAAGCCTCGGAGGTCAAAAAACTGGAGAATATTTCCAAAACCCTTCTTTTTGTTTTTTCCGCCTCAGGTTTTTACAAAACCGCCATTGATTTTTTTGTCGCAAACTCGATGGCCTGGAGCGCGGACAAGCGGTTTTTGGAATAAATGCTCCAAAGGAAAATACCATGCGAATTTATCTGGAAGAAAAAATAGGCAATCCCGCTTTGTTCACAGGAAGAAAACGGGAACTGGACTCTTTGCTGACCTGGGCGGAAAAAATCAAACTGAAAATATCCAAGAGCAAAGCCATCATTTCCCGCAGGAAAACCGGCAAATCCGCTGTGATGCAGCGGCTTTTCAATATTGTGTTTA